>JADFJI010000123.1 GCA_022566235.1 Chloroflexota bacterium | reverse complement strand
AACCCGGATCAATCAAAGCTCAGACATGCGTCTCTGGGAGAAAGGCCCTCCTCGAATTCTGTGATGAACATGGCATCACCTACAATCTCTGTGGCAAAATCGTTATAGCGACTCATGCGGAAGAAATCCCTCGGCTTGACGAGCTACTACGCCGGGGCAACGCCAATGGGGTTCAAGGCTTGGAAGTGATCGGGCCTGAACGGCTAAAGGAGATTGAACCCCACGCCACAGGAATTAGGGCACTCTACGCACCGACTACAGGCATCATTGACTTCAGTGGAGTTGCCCAAGCCTACGCCAAAAGAATCCGGAGCCTGGGCGGCGAGATCCTCACCTCACGCGAGGTAAAAAACATTGCGCAAGGAGACGGCGGGCTGATTATAGAAACGCCTTCTGGAGAATTTCGCTCTAAGTACCTGATTAACTGTGCCGGGTTGTTCTCGGACCAGATAGGCCGAATGATAGCTCGACATAGGGACTCGACGTTCGCGGGCAGAGAGGATCTCCGGATTGTTCCTTTCCGAGGTGAATATTACAAGGTTATCCCCGAAAAACACTTTTTAGTTAACAGACTTATCTATTCGGTGCCCGATCCCGAATTTCCCTTTCTGGGAGTCCACTTCACCAGAGGCGTCCGGGGAGAGGTGGAGGCGGGGCCCAATGCCGTACTGGCCTTCGCCAGGGAAGGCTACAGGATGACTGACTTCGACCTGTCGGAGTTTGCAGAGACGTTGGGCTACCCGGGATTTTGGTTCATGGCCGCCAGGTACTGGCGGACCGGGCTCCAGGAGTTCCATCGTTCGTTGAGCAAGAAGGCGTTTGTCAGGGCCCTTCAGAAGCTGCTGCCCGATATAGAAGAGCGACACCTTCAGGAGAGGGGCGCGGGGGTCAGGGCCCAGGCCGTGGAGCGAAACGGCCTCCTGGTGGACGATTTTCGCATAAGCGAGACGGAGAACGCCATACACGTTAGGAACGCCCCCTCGCCCGGGGCCACCGCATCCCTGGCCATCGGCCGCGATATCGTCGCCATGGCGGAGAGATCGTTCCCGCTGAAGCCGTAGAGACCGGGACAGGAGAAGGGAAGCAATCATGGCCGCACCCGAAATCATCGACATCCATATGCATATCTACCGGACCCGGGAGTGGGGTCTCCGCCGCAAGCAGACCCTCCAGATATGGGAGTACGGTGATAAGCCCGACGTGCGTTTTACACAGTCCAGCGGTAGCCCCCAGGAGGCGGTAGATGACATCGAGGAGGCCGGCTTCTCCAGGGCGGTAGTCGCAAACCTCTTCGCCATTCCTCAGGCCATCGACTTCGCTGTCTCCAGCCTGCCCGATGGAATCAGCGAAGAAGAAAGGGCCAGGGCCATCAAGGAGATAGAATCGTCGCCCGGCCGGCTGCTCAAGGAGTTCAACACCTGGGCCTGTGACCTGGCCCGGGCCAATCCCAGGCTCATCCCTTTCATAGCCGCCGACCCAACTGCACTGCCCGGGAGGGCGGGGGCGGCCCACGTGAGAGAGATGGTGGAAGGCCACGGGGCCCGGGGCGTCAAGCTCCACCCCGTTCTCCAGGAGTTCGAGATGGGAGACCCACGAATGTGGCCCGTATACGAGACGTGCCAGGAACTGCGCATCCCCATACTGGCCCACTCGGGCCCGGCCCGAGACCGAAGGCCCTACGCCGAGCCCAGGGCCTTCGCCCCGGTCCTGGAGGCCTTCCCCAAGCTTACCATTATCATCGCCCACCTGGGAGGCGGGGCTTGGGAGCAGGCCCTGGAGATAGCCCGGGCCTATCCCAACGCCTATTTCGATTGCTGTGAGATCATCGAGTGGACTGGAGGCACCACCGCCCCCACGGACGACCAGCTTGCCCGGCTCATAAAGGACATAGGGCCCCAGCGGGTGATGATGGGATCAGACTACCCATTCTATGATTTGCGGGGCAGCGTGGAACGGGTCATGGACCTGCCCCTCCTCTCCCAGGAGGAGAAGGAGGCGATGCTGGGGGCCAACGCCCTTCGCATACTGGGGCTATAGGCCTATGAACTCCCTGGCGTTCTCGCCCATGATTCCCTCCTTCTGGCTGTCCGACAGGGGCAGGGCGAGGAGATGGTCGGCATCCGTAACCTGGCTGGCAAATGGATAATCGGTCCCGAAGCACACCTTGTGTGCGCCATGCCTGTTGATTATGGCGGCCAGGGTGTCCGAGGCAACCTCCCCCAGCGACGGCGGCCAGGCCGTGTCGATCAAAATGTTCTCTCTTCCTATCAGGTAACGTTCCGCCTCATCCAGCATATAGAAGCCGCCCAGGTGTAGCGCGATCACCTTGAGTTTGGGGAACTGTCGCAGCAGGTTCATGATCCGCTCTGGCGCCGCATAAGCCGGCTCCTCCGGCCCGATGTGAGGGAGAAGGCCGGAATGGATGGCCACCACCATAGAGTCGCCCATCTCTTCATAGGCCGGGTACATTTTGGGGTCGTCGGGGTAGAAACCGTTGATAATGGGATGCAGCTTGATGCCCTTGACACCCCCATCCCGCAGCCGCCTGACCTCCCCGGCCTTGTCGTCCAGGTCCGGGTGCATCGCCCCGAAGGGCACCAGCATCTCGTCCTGTATGCTCATGAGCCAGTCGTTGGCCCGGGTCACCTGGTCGGCCCGTTCAACTATCCCCAGCACCACCGACTTCTCAACCCCCGACTCCCGCATGTGGGCCTTGATGCCGTCCACCGTATTCCGAAAGGCCATCTCCAGCTTCATAGGGCCGGCGGTGAGCTGACGCACTGTCTCTGCGATCCGCTCCGGCCAGACGTGGGTGTGTACGTCAACCCTCATACAACGCTTCCCCCTGAAGGGCCATTATACCTGCTCGCCAACCTCTGCCCACGCCGCTCAGCACCTACCTGTCCCAGCCTTGTCGGGCCACTTTAGTACAGAAAAGAGGTTGGCTCTATTAGCCAACCTCTCTCCGTTTATCGCAAGGGTGTCGCTCTCGATTTCAGTGGTTATCCCACAACCCGCCAGCTCAAGCGAGTCGGTCATAACCCCAGTGGCCTGTCGATTGAAGCCGAGGGGCGAGGGCCATCCTTTTCGATGACACCAAACCTAGGCGGCGCCGCCGAATACCTGGGCGAAGTCCCGGGCGAGCGTCTCGTAGGAGCGGGCTGGGTGGCCCGTCATCTCCTCGACGTCCGGCGTCGTGAAGTCGCCGTAGCCCTCGCTGAACGCCTTGTTGTACTCGGTCATGGCATCGGCGAACCACTCCGGCAATCCCATGCCGAGCATCCCCTCCCGGCCGGCCTCGAGCGGGACGTCCACGTACTTGACCTCCTTGCCCAGGGCCTTGGAGAGCCCGGCCGCCACGTCGTGGAAGGAGATCGACGCCGGGCCGGTCAGCTCGTACGTCTTCCCCTCGTGGCCATCCTCAGTGAGGACTTTGACTGCCACGTCCACGATGTCGCGTACGTCGATCATGCCGAGTTTGCCCTCTTTCATCGGCATGTACACGGCACCGTCCGATGCGACGGTCTGCCCCGCCATCATCGTGTTCTGCATGAAGAAGTGTGGCTTGAGGATGGTGTAGGGTAGACCGGACGCCCTCAGCTCCGCATCGATCTCGGAGTGCTGCCCTGAAACACGCGGTAAAGCACCGGGCATCTCTTTGAGTGCGCCCGCCGACATTCTGACTATGAACGGGTTGCCCGTGCGCTTGGCGGCGGCGATCCCATTTTTAGCCTGGATGACCTGGTTGGGATTCGGTGGGGTGATCAGGAAAACCTTATCTACCCCTCGAAAAGCGGCATCCAAGGTGTCGGGTTTATCCAGGTCGCCTACAACGACTTCGACGCCCGCATCTTTGAGGCCCTGTGCCTTGGACTCGCTATGGACCAGCGCGCGAACATCGGCACCCAAGTTAGCCAGGATAGGTATTAATAGACTGCCAACGTTACCCGTGGCTCCCGTTACCAGAATTTTCCCTGAGTTTGACATCTGTTGCCTCCTTCTTTCTTTTTCGCCCTTCCCACGGCATTCGTGGGACTATGACTGACTTCCTCGAAAACTTCCTGTGGACAATAGTTGACTGGTCGGTTAACTTCACTTACTAGATACGATGCAACCTCGGCCGTGAAGATTTAAGCTTTCCTATCCCCTAGGATCTACCCCGCGTCCGCCACATCGGACCCCGGGCCTGGGGCCTGTTGTATATTAGATATGTAAGTGGTAACAAGATGGCACCTTGATTCGTTTACTACCTGAGTGGCTTCCTCACGTAGATAGCTTCTATTTCACCCCGGACCCTATCCTAGACCCTTATAGGGAGACCTGCAATACGGATTGCAAATGACCCGCTCTCATTCCCATAAAGCAACTAAGAAGATGGCATGGCCTCCACTTTTGGCCATCTCGCTGGCAGCCATTGTCATCTTTGCTGCCTGTGGGGGAGAGGCGTCTCCGACCTCCTCCACAGCACCTGCGGAGCCTACTGCTACTCCAATACCGGCCACAGCTGCGCCGGCCCCCAAACCCACACCGACTCCCCTGCCAACCGCTATCGCCCTGTCATACGAGGAGCTACTCAGCCTGTTCGACTACGACCGGCAGGCGCCGCTCGATATACGAGAGGTCTCGGCGCAAGAGCAGTACTGTGTTGTAATCCATGACATCTCCTATGCCAGTCCAAAGGGAGGTCGAGTCACCGCCTTTCTGGTAGTCCCCGAAGGGCCGGGGCCCTTTGCGGGCGTGATTCTCCTCCACGGGCTGCCTGGAGGACGGGGTGACCTGCTCGGGTATGCCAGAGACCTGGCAAAGACCGGTGTCGTTTCACTCCTTATCGATGCGCCCTTCACCCGTCGCATGCTGGCCGATCCAACGGAAGAGCCTGTCACATTCACCGAGTTGGACCGGGAGGAGCAGATCCAACTCATTATCGATCTACGCCGGGGCGTAGACCTCCTCACATCCCTGAGGGATGTGGACCCGGACCGCATCGCCTACGTCGGTAGCAGCTACGGCGCGGCCATGGGCGGGCTGCTGGCGGGTATCGAGGACCGGATCAAGGCCTATGCCCTCACAATGGGCATCGGAGGCCTTGTAGCGCGGGCCAGGACGATTGACAGCCCCACTGGTCCCCTCCAACGCCTTACCGAAGAGCAGCGAGAGCGTTGGTTGTCAGCGATGGAGCCCATCGAGCCGATCAACCACATCGGCAACGCGGCACCCGCGGCTCTCCTCTTTCAATCCGGCCGCCGCGATCTACGCATACCCCAGGAGTCAGCGACACAGTTCCAACAGGCGGGCAGCGAACCAAAAGAGATCAAGTGGTACGACTCTGGTCACAACCCTCCCATCGAAGCTCTACTGGACCAGGTCAACTGGCTCGAAACCCATATCGACATCGATGCGGAGAAATTCTCAGGGCCCGGGTCACCGGCCGAGGCCGCTGAGGCGTTCAGTAAGCTGTCTTCCTCGATTCAAGCCTCGGACGACCCGGCGTTGCAAGCCAAGTGGACGGCATTCCTGGATTCCGCCCTGGCAACCGCGGCCCGTCCCCTCCAGGAGTTGGTGAATGATGCGGCAATCGTGCCCGTCTTTTCGGGTAACACGCAGGTAGCGGAAAAACTCCAGGAGTTCATGGCTGCCCCCAGGGAGGAAAGGGGAACACCCTTCCTGGAGCTGGGCATCATGATTCAGGCCTCGGGCGACGCCGCCCTGAAGGACCTGTACGGCAAGATATTTATCTCTATGCTGCTGAGGGGAGAGCCATCCGAGGCCCTGACCATCGAGTTCTTTGCCCTGGTCGAGGGCCCTGGGAACGAGGAGGTCCGAGACGCCCTGCGTCAGACCGGCCTGTCCAAGCCACCCTGCCTGTGAAGCGCCGAATATGCTTCAGGCACTTGTGATAGGCAAAAGCTCTATTCCCAGGCCGTTAGGGTCTTTGAGGTACACCGAGCCACCGATCTCCTGGTAGTCGATGCCCTTCGCATCGAGGCGCGATTTCACTTCCGCCTTGCGCCCTTCGGTGATCTCCAGAGCTATGTGCATCACATTGCCCACACCCTCAGGGGCTCGCCTGCGCAGTCGGGGAATGTGGGGGAAATCGAAGAACGACAGCATCATACCTCCGCCAATGTCGACGTTCATGTGAGTCGACTCGGGAACGTCTCGGTTGTCGATCACCTCTATCAGGGGCATGCCCATGACCTCGGTGTAAAATGCTGCGGTCGCTTCAAGGTCCTTAGCATAGACCGCTATGTGGTTGGCCCCGCCAGCGGAGTTCTCAACTCGAGATGATGGTATCCACCTCCGCAATCGTTCTCTTTTCTCCAGCATCTGCTCACGAATCTCCATCGTTGGACTTCCTCCTTATCGACTGGCTGATTTACAGTCTATTCTAAGTGTTCAGCTACAATCTGTCAGATTCATAAAGGCCCGGCATCCAATGAACGTCGCTACCATCAATGAAATAGAAAGGCAGGTAGGAAGAAAGGGGAGATGTCTTTACGGCCCCTGCCAGCGTTTAGAGAATTGGTAAAGACGTAACCCCTGGCCCGATCAACCAGGTAAGGGAAAGGCCCGCCTGTAGAAGGCGGGCCTTTTCCTTAGTTAGAGCAGGTCGTCTCATTCAACATTGAAGACAGATGTGGCGAGCATCGATCTGTCTGTGACCAGGCCCCTCGCCACCCCACCATCGTCACATCTCCTGGTTTAGCTATGCTGTTTTCTAGTAATCTGATTCGTCTACCATCAGCAGGACCACGCCGCTGAAGCTCCACGCCGCCAGACCATCGCTCGTGGTGAGGCTGAACTCGGT
>JADFJI010000122.1 GCA_022566235.1 Chloroflexota bacterium | reverse complement strand
GATGAGGAGGTTGGGAATATCGTATGTCCCGAAGATGCACAGCGCCCCGGCGCCCACCGGCGAGCCAGGATAGGCGCCTGCCTCGTAAGCCATATAGGCCTGAGCGGCTATGATTTTGCCTTCCCTGGTCGCCCCTATTTTGACCTTTATGTAGGACCCGGGGGTTGGGCCCGTGCTCTCGAACTCCTCCGTTCGAGTCATTACGATTTTCACCGGATGACCGGTCTTCTTAGACAGCAGTGCCGCAACGGGATCACCATAAGGCTCGAACTTCCCTCCGAAGCCTCCGCCGATCTCCATCGGCACCAGATTGATGTCGGACACGTTGAGCCCGAGCACCTTCGCCGTTGCATCCCGGACCTCGAAGGGCCCCTGGGTGCTGCACCAGATGGTTACCCTGCCGTCCCTGTTCCAAAAAGCTGTGGCGTTGTGCAGCTCGATGTACCCCTGGTGGACCGTCTTGGTGTTGAACTCTCGCTCGATAACCACGTCGGCCTCGGCGAACCCCTTCTCCACGTCGCCCATCCGGTGCTGAAAGTGGGAGGCCACGTTGCTAGACCGATCGGTCTTCTGGCCGAACTCCTCGGTCTTCATGTCTTCGTGTAGGAGTGGAGCGTCGTCTTTGAGAGCGTCGAGGACGGTGGTGACTGGTGGCAGGACTTCGTACTCCACTTCGATCAGCGCCAGCGCCTCTTCGGCCACGTGGACGTTTACGGCGGCCACGCCGGCCAGCGGATGGCCCTTGTAAAGGACCTTGTCACTGGCCAGCACATTGTCCCTCAGAAACTTGAGGCTCAGGGTGATCTCTCCCGCCACCATAGTTATGTCGGCCCCCATGGTGGGGAAGTCTTTGGCTGTGACCACCGCCTGCACGCCTGGGTAGGCCTCGGCTTTAGTGGTATCGATAGACCTGATCCGGGCGTGGGCGTGAGGGCTCCGCAGGGTCTTGCCGTATAAAAGATCGCTGGCCTGGAAGTCACCTCCGTATTGGGCGCGACCCGTAACCTTGTCGACGCCGTCGGGCCGGATGGGCCGGGTACCTACGACGTTGTATTCCCCGGTCGCGAGGACTACGTTGTGCTCGTACTCTGTAGTGGTCATGCCTTTATCCTGCTGCTGACTTATCCGGCTTTTAGCTATCGCTCTGCGCACTGATTACCTCGGAGTAGGCTCCAACGGCGCGCCGCGACTAGAGGCACCCTTAGGAGCCATCGACTTCACTGAACGGCCTCGGCCTATGGCCGCTTGAAGCTCTCCTAGCCTACCATGTCGTAGCTGCGAAGCAGCTTGCCCGGCAGGGCCCCGGTGCACTCGTTCCCCTCGAAGGTGACGGCGCCATTTACCAACGTGTAGCGCAGGCCCGTGGGCTTCTGGATCACCCGACGCTCGCCACCCGGGAAGTCGTTAGCGTAGACCATCTTGTCGTAAAGGAAGCCTAGCTCTCCCTGGTTGTAGATCATGATGTCGGCCCACGCCCCGACCCGAAGGGACCCCCGGTCCTTGAAATCGGTGAACCAGGCGGGAAGCGTACTCATCTTGTAGTGGGCTTGCTCCAGGGACATTACCTCCCTGTCCCTCACCCAGTGGGCCAGGAACTCGACGGGCCATGTGGAGGTTGTAAGGTACCTGGTGTGGGCGCCGCCATCGGACACGGAGATGTGTCCGTATGGGTTGGTGATGTTCTGTTCCAGGGGCTCCGGGTCAACGGGGTGAGCGAACTGGGTCTCCAGCGCCTCATCAAGGGCCAGGTCCAGGAAAGCATCCAGAGGATGCTTATTCTCCATCCGAGCTATCTCTTCGATGGTCTTACCGTCGTACTTGTAGTTCCGTTCGTGGACCGTCTCCAGGACGGTGATCCTGCTCCAATCTGTCCGGAGTAACGCATACTCTTCTACATCCTTTTTCATAGCGGCTCGGACATCGGGGTCTCGTAGTTTGATCACCCGTTCCTCAATGCTTCCCACCAGGGGCTGCACCCAGTTGGGCATTGTGTCGAAGAGGTTGTACTCCGCCAGCTTGAACTCGGCGTTGACCTCCATAACCAGTTCTTGGGTGAGCAGGGGGAGCCCTTCGGCCCGCATCTCCGCCACCCATGCGTCCCGGGCCGACTCCTGCTCCAAAAGCACGTGTAGAGGACGACCACTGATCCTCATCATCTGGGCCATGAGTTCACGCTGGCGGCTAGGGCTCTTTTCGGGAGGCAGGCCGCCGGAATTCGCAATGGTCCAGCCGATATGCCCTACTCCGAACTGGCTCAGCACCTCCGCCAGGCCTAAGTATTCCTCATTGGAGGCCACGTGGCTCGGCAGCCAGGACCCGTCCTCCGGCCTGTCCCCCGTATTCATGTCTGATGAGAAGCCAAAGGCCCCGGCTTCCATGGCCTCGTGGAAGAGCTGCTTCATCTCGTTCAGCTCTTCTTCTGTCACCGAGGTCCTTTCTCGCGAGGGAATCATCCCCAGCACATAGCCCCGCAACGGAGAGAAGGGGAACAGCGCCCCTACGTTCACGCCCAGCTCTTGCCGGTCCAGGCTGTCAAGGTACTCGGGGAAGGTCTCCCAGTCCCATCGCATGCCCAGTCTCATGGACTCTAGCGGGATCGCCTCGATGCGGTTCATCATCCGCATATTCAACTCTCGATCTTCGGGCCTGGTGGGCGCAAACCCGAACCCGCACTGGCCTATAGTGAGAGAGGTAACACCGAACCAGCCCGAAAGCGTGGCGTAGGGGTCCCAGTTGAGCTGGGCATCGTAGTGGGTGTGCAGGTCTATGGCCCCCGGGGCTACGATACAGCCGCTGGCATCGATCTCCTTAGCGGCGCCCGGAGGAATCCTGCCGCTGATCATCGACACCCGACCGTCTTTGATGGCCAGGTCTGCCTGGTATCTGGGAACACCCGTCCCATCTACTATGGTCCCGCCCCTAACTACAAGGTCGTATTCCCTCATGACACCCTCCTGACTCTTATTGCCCGCACAACCCGCTTGGGAATCACTTCTGGGAAACACAGTATACGACAAGTGCCACAGGGCTAGCAGAACGGGCCCGAGCTCCTCAGCTCACCACTCTTGTCCAAGCGGCAAATTGCCTCGAAAGCTAAAAATGGAGATCATCTACCTCCAAAAGCCCATCGAATCTATAGCGCTGTGCTGGTCAGCTGCGGCGTTTCTGCCTCCTTTGTATTCTTCCTTTAGGCCGCCTGGCCGTTGTGGGTGTGGAATCGTCCATGATTTCACTGGAGTGTGTTAATCTCAACGGCATGAAACTAGGAGGTGAGGAGGCACCTATGGACCTTGTGATCAGAGGGGGTACTGTTGTTACTGCTACAAGTGAATTCACCGCTGACATTGGCATCCGGGATGGGAAAATAGCGCAGCTTGGCGGCAACATGACCGCCGTTAATGAGATCGATGCCAGGGGTAAGCTGGTCGTCCCGGGCGGGATAGATATGCATGTTCATCTCGAACGGATGGACCTGTTGAGCAAGGGGGACCAGCCCCGTATGGTGGACGACTTTTATACCGGTACTGTGGGCGCCGCGATCGGGGGTGTGACCACAGTTGGAAACATGGTCTTTCCTGAGCGTGGAGAAGACCTGGGCCTGATGGGGATGCTGCAAGTTGCTGAAACCGATGCCGAGGCTAATGCGATTATCGATTACACCTTGCATCCAGTGGTCACCGACCCTTCGCAGGCAGCCATCAGGGAGCTTCCTCATATGGCGAAGGCGGGATACACCAGCATAAAGATATTCACTCTCTATGGCTTCGATAAGCGAGTGCAAGACTATATCGAAGTCATAGAGGCCGCTGGCCGTAACGGAATCCTCTCGATGATTCACTGCGAAGACAAGCCTATCAATACCTTTTTGGAGCAACGCCTTGTGGCCGAGGGCCAGTCTGATGTGCGCTACTACCCCGACAGCAGGCCCGATTACGGAGAGGCTGTGGCTACGGCCCGCGCTATCGCCATAGGTGAGGCTGCGAAATCGCCCATCTACATAGTCCATCTTTCATGCGCTGCTGCCCTGGACGTAGCCCGGCGTGCGGTCGCCTCGGGCCAGAAGGTATACGTCGAAACTCGGCCCATCTACCTCTATCTGACCAGGGAGCGATACCAGCTGCCCGATGGCGCAAAAGACGTGGGATGGCCTCCTTTGCGGGAGCGCTCAGACGTCGATGCCCTCTGGCAGGGGTTGAGTATGGGAGGTGTGGACACCCTCTGCACCGATCACGCACCCTGGACCCTGGACCACAAACTCGACCCTAGCCTCAAGGTGGGTAGCTTCCGTCCGGGCATGGCCAATCTGGAGACGCTTATGCCGATGCTTTACTCCGAGGGAGTTCGTAAGGGCAAGATATCTACAGGTCGATGGGTGGAGCTGATTTCTACAAATGCGGCGAAGCTGTTCGGCATCTTCCCCCAGAAGGGTGCGATAGCCGTCGGATCCGATGCAGACCTGGTGGTGTGGGACCCGGCCATAAAGCGCACCATTCGAGGCGAAGAGATGGCTTCTAACGCGGGGTACGATGTGTATGAGGGTTGGGAGGTCCAGGGATGGCCAATCTACACGATCTCAAGAGGAGATGTGGTCTTCGAGAACGGCAGGGTCACGGGGGCGAGGGGCAGGGGTCAGCGGGTTATTCGAGGGCCTCACATGCCGCTCTAGGCCCTGAGCGCCCTCACTTTTCTAAGGTGCGTAGTGTCCAAAAGGAGATGTGATGGACGAGATTATCTATCTCTCCGCGACGAAAATGGCCCAGATGATCAGGCAAAAGGAAGTTTCCTCAGTGGAGCTGGTGGATGCCCACCTAAAACGCATCGAGGAAGTGAACCCCAAACTCAACGCCGTTGTGCAGGTCGATGGGGAGAGGGCGCTTGACGCGGCCCGTCGAGCTGATGAAGCCCTTGCCGGGGGTGAGGTAGTGGCTGCACTTCACGGCGTTCCCATGACCATTAAGGACTCCCTGGACACGGCGGACATGATCACCACAGGGGGCACTAAAGGGCGGTCGTCCTTCGTGCCTGAGCGAGACGCGACTGTCGTGGCCCGTCTCCGGTCTGCCGGCGCTATCCTGCTGGGCAAGACCAACACCCCGGAGCTGACCCTGGCCGGTGAGACAGACAACCTGATTTACGGCCGGACCAACAATCCCTACGACCTCTCCAGGAGTCCCGGCGGAAGCAGCGGTGGCGCAGCAGCGATCATTGCGGCAGGAGGTTCCCCTCTGGACCTGGGCAGCGATACCGGTGGGAGTATCCGCTCGCCTGCTCATTACTGTGGTATCGCCGGCATCAAACCCACGTCGGGTCGAGTGCCCAGGACGGGACACATAGTCCCCTTTGGGATGGGCGCATTGGACTCGCTGACTCAGATCGGGCCTTTAGCCAGGTATGTGGAAGACCTGGCATTGATATTACAACTCCTCGTTGGAGTCGACTGGCTGGACCCGGGGATAATCCCGATGTCGCTAGGCGACCCTGACGATATCGCTCTCAAGGGCCTAAGAGTCGCTGTGTATACCGACAACGGGATCATCTCCCCCACTCCAGAAACGACTGAGACAGTCCATGAGGTGGCGAAGGCCCTTAAAGCCACCGGCATGGTGGTAGAAGAAGCTCTACCTCCGGCTTTGGTCATGACCAACGACCTGTACTACGGTATCTCGGGGGCCGATGGCCAGGCCTGGGTCCGCAGGCTTTTAGAAAAGGCCGGGACAACTGAAATGAGCCCCGTGATAAATAAGCGGCTAGAAGAGTCCGAAGCTATCGATACCCCTGGGTTTACCTTCTTGTTGGAGGAATTAGATAGGTTTCGGAGTCAAATGCTTTCCTTCATGAAGGACTACGACCTGATTCTGTGTCCGGCGGACGCTTTCCCCGCCCTACCGCATGGCGCACCGCAGGAAGACAAAAGATACAGAGACTTTAGCCACACCAGCGCTTATAACCTGACCGGATGGCCGGGAGCCGTCGTTCGGGCCGGCACCTCGCCGGAGGGCTTGCCTATCGGGGTGCAGGTGGTGGCCGGAGCATGGCGAGAGGACATGGTATTGGCCGTAGCCAGGTCTATCGAGTCGATGTTCGGCGGGTGGAAGCCGCCCTCACTTTAATGCCAGGCCTTCCTCTCTCCATCCCGTGCCTCGTTCCCCTTGGGCCAACAGAAGCGAACATCCTGCGTCCCGGCGGTCAGAGACGGGTCGAACGCTATCCCCTCTACGCCTGTTGACGGGCCAACTCCAGTCTAAAGGCGCCATCCTGCTGGGCAAGACCAACACCCCGCAACTGACCCTGTTCGGCCTCCTATCCCGAATGCAATTGGGGGTATTCCCTCAATGAAATTACAAGTAGCCCCCATTGTCCGTTGACAGGCGCCTGGCTATCCTCCTACGAGATGGTTGGATAAGTGAAGGAAGGAGTGTCAGGTGGCTACTATCTATTTCAAATCATGTCCAAGGTGCTCGGGAGACATCATCCGGGAGAAGGACCACAATGGCGCCTTCAATTCATGCCTGGCGTGCGGGTATGTGACCTACCCGGACATTCCCAGGCAGATGCAGGCCCTACCCATGCCTGTGTGGTCGGCACGAGCAGACTCCTTGAACAAAGTACCTAGCCGAATCGAGGAGCCCGAGCTGGTGAGCAGTGTGTCCCTGTAATAGGGACCTGATTCTAAACCGATGCCTCTGGACCTGTAGACCGTTTCCCGGCATCATCCGGCCAACAGACATCGTCGCCCCTTGACCTAGCTGTCTGGTGCGGGTTAAAGGACCAGGACGCTAGTGCAGAAGGTTGGCTACGGGCCGCTCATCGTC
>JADFJI010000121.1 GCA_022566235.1 Chloroflexota bacterium | reverse complement strand
GTGGCCCCCTTGCTCAAAGACTCCTTTACCCTGGTTATGCCAGACCTGCGCGGGTACGGAGACAGCTCCGGCCCGGAGCCCGATCCACAGCACCAGAACTACTCCAAACGGGCCATGGCCCATGACATGGTCAGCGTAATGAAGTCCTTTGGCTACGACTCCTTCGCCGTTGCAGGCCACGACCGCGGTGGACGCGTAGCCTACCGCATGGCCCTCGACCATCCGGAAACGGTGGCTCAACTGGCAGTCCTGGACATCATACCCACCATAGATTACTGGGAGCACATGGACTTTAAGGGCGCTTTACAATCCTCCTTCATTTGGGTATTCATGGCCCAACCGTACCCTCTGCCGGAAAAGCTTATAGGCAGCAATCCCGATTTATTCTTGCGCCAGGGCTTTGCCAGCTGGACGGACAACCCTGAAGCCATTACCCCCGAAGCGATGGGAGAGTACCTTCGGTCTTATCGCAGCAAATCGGTTATCAGGGCCAGTTGTGAAGACTATCGTGCCGGCGCATCCGTAGATATCGAACTCGACCGCCAGGACAGGGATGCGGGCCGCCGAATCCAGTGCCCCGTACTGGCACTATGGAGCACCCAGGGCGATGAGTATCATTCCAATGATCCAATTTCCATCTGGCGTGAGTGGGCACAAGACGTTACCGGCTTCAGCCTCGACTGCGGACATTTTCTCATGGAAGAGGCCCCGGAAGAGACAGCCGACGCCCTAAAGGCATTCTTTCAGCAAGGCTAAAGTTGCAACGGTCTCTTCATTGTGCTCGTTCCGGATAATCGACGCCACTTGGAATTCTGGTATACTCCGCTGGCTAGTGTCGCACTGAGGAGCGGACGCATGGGACAAGCGCTCGACGACATAAGGATCATCGACCTCACCCAGTTCGAGGCGGGCACCACCTGCACCCAGGCCCTGGCGTGGCTGGGAGCAGACGTGATAAAGGTGGAGGCCCCGGGCCGTGGTGAGCCGGGCAGGCGGGCCGGCGGCGGCGGGAATGGGATAGACAGCTACTATTTTCTCCTGCTCAACGCCAACAAACGCAGCATCAGCCTCAACCTCAAGACCGAGCGGGGGAAGGAGCTGTTCTTCGAGCTCGTCAAGAAGGCCGACATCGTGGCTGAAAACATGGGGCCGGGGACCCTGGAGCGGCTGGGCCTGACCTACGATGCCCTCTCCAAGGTAAATCCCAGGATAATCCTGGTCAGGGTAAAAGGCTTCGGCACCTACGGCCCGTACAGCGGGTACAAGAGCTTCGACATGATCGCACAGGTCACGGGTGGGGCGGTGACCATGACAGGCCATCCAGGCGGCGCGCCGCTTCTGCTGGGGGTGACCGTCGGCGACATCGGAACGGGGTACCATGCCGCCGTGGGTGTGCTGGCTGCCCTCTGGCAGCGAGAGAAGACCGGTAAAGGCCAGGTGGTAGAGCTCTCGATGCAGGACGCCATGGTGAACATCTCCCGGGTGATGATGCAGACCTATTACCAGACCGGAAAGTCCCCCGACCGCCGCGGCACCGTTACCGCCGGGGTATACCCGGGTGACCTGTTCAGGTGTAAGCCCGGTGGGTCCGACGATTACGCCTACATCTACGTTAGTTCGATCATCGGCGAGAGCATGTGGCCTACCCTCTTAAAAGTGATGGGACGAGAGGACCTCATCGACGATCCCCGCTACATCGATAACAAAGCGCGGGCGGAGCACGGCATGGAGGTGAACCTGATCGTCGAAGAGTGGACCATGCAGCACTCAAAATACGAGGTGATGAAACTGGTGGGCGATGCCGGCATCCCCTGCGGCGCCATGCTCAACGCCGAGGACATCCATACCGACCCTCACCTTCTGGAGCGAGGAATGGTCGTAACCATCGACCATCCCCAGAGGGGGCAGTTCAAGATAATAGGAGACCCGATCAAGCTATCCGATTCTCAGACACATGTCACCGCCGCTCCGTTGCTGGGGCAGCACACGGAAGAGGTGCTGGACCAGATTCTGGGCATTAACGGCGACGAAGTAACAGAGTTGCGAGAGGCCGGGGTGATATAGCCTTTGATTAATTTACGAAATGCCGCGCTTGGGCGACCACAGGAGGAATAGATGTTCGATCTGATCCGGTTTCCAGCAGAGGTAGAGGAGTTGGTCCTGTTCGTTGAGGAGACGGACCCCAAAGATATCATCCAGGATACGCTGTACAAGCTTCGGCATGGGGTATCGCCTAGAGACCTGCTGAGGGCCGGGGCCCTGGCTGTCTGCCGCTCCACCGAGCTGCCTCCCGAGCACCACGGAGGGCCGGTCCATCCTATATGTGGAATTCACGGCGTTTACAACACCTCCCTTAGGCTCACCGGCGAGATGGCCTTCATGCCCATCGTCCAGCACGTGGCACTGTGCAACAACCACGTTCACTCGCCCCAGATGGGGCCCTATCTGATGCCCGAAATGAGGCCTCTGGAGGGCAAGGGGAGCGATATCGGCTCATACCATTTAAGCGACCATCTGCCGTCTTCGGGCAGGGAAGACGTCCTGGGGGATACCGAGGAAGCGTTCCTCAAGAGCATCCAGGTGCAAAGGCCCAGTGCCACAGAGCAGTACTATCTGCGGCTCCAACAGGATAAGTCTCCGGGAGAGGTCCTGGACCTGATCCTTCCTGCCGCCATCTCAAGAAACGGCATCGACGACCATTACTTCATCTACCCTATGTTCACTACCCGGGCCCTGGATGTCATCGGCTGGGAGTGGGCCCCCGTATTGATGCGGGTAGTCGTACGGTACCAGGCCCGTAACCCGTTCTCCCTTTCCAGGGGCGGGGACCAGGTCTACCCCACCGCGGAGGCCCTGCTGGACGAATACCGGCTCCTGGAGACGGCCATCCCGATGAACACCAGCGACCGGGAGACCGAGGCCATAGGGGAGCTGGGCGCAAAGATAGGGGCCTGCAACGATTATCGCGACGCCCTGGAGCCCATGGCACAGGCCCTGGCTGAAGGGCTATCCCTGGAAGGCGCAGGCGAGGCTCTATCCATCGGTGCATCAACTGCCTACTTGAGGTCCAGTTACGGCAATCCAATGGACTCTCATCTCCACACCGGGACCAATGCCCGTCGCTACCTTCTAAATATGGAAGGGGTGAGCTTGAGAAACAAGATCCTGGCCCTTCTAACCGGCATCACCGGGCCGGAGTGCCTTACAGGGGCCGAATCAAGTTGGGACCAGGGCATCGATCCCGAGGCGGTGAGCGCCCTGCCGGATCGGAGTCAGGGGGACCTCCTCGATGCCATCATCAAATCCATCGAAGACCAGCCCTTCTCCGATTGGAGTGAGACAGGGTTGGACCGCCTGATAGCCCCGTCAGAGGTCAAGGGAGCGATGCTCCTGGCCCAGCAGTACGCCGACAAGAGGTATGATCCTGAGGACCTGTTCCGACGTATCGGCGAGCTGGCCTGCCGCGACGACTTCACCGAGCTTCATGGAATTAAGCACCATCAGGCCATCGTCGATGAGTTCTGCGACACCCGGGAGCCCTTCCGGTGGCTCCATCTGGTGGCGGCGGTGAAGTCCGCGGCGGTCCTCGAGGGGGGCAAAGAGCAGAAGATCTACGGCCAGACCCGGGAGCTGCTGACGGTCTAGAGGCGACCCTAAACACACCGACGGACGCCTCTGCCCCTTCCCATCCCGCTATCGTGTAGGTTCGACGCGGAGCTTATTTGTCGGATAGATACGCCCGCAACGAGCCTCTAAACTCCCGGGCCTGCCACCTGCGCACCTCGGGGGACTCCAGCTCCTGGTCCAGGGTAGCGGGTGCCCGGGCCAGGCGGTCAAGGCTTGCAGCAGGCCATATTAGGGCAGGGTCCAGGGAGAGGCGCTTCCCTTCCTCGGTCCGCCAGGAGCGTAGCTCCTTGGCTAGCCGGACCTGAGCAACCGATGGTCGGGGCTGGTTAGAGAGGCGGAATGGTGGGCGTTTTACCGGCGGAGAGGCTAGGCCTTTGCGTATCGCCGACCTTAGCCCCGCGCCGAAGCGCCGCAGGTTGTTGTTCCCAAGGCCGGACACCCGTGATAGGTCAACAGTCGGGTCTCCGGCTATGGCAAGGAGGGTGGCGTTGGGCAATATCCTGAAGGGAGGGCGGCCCTGGCGCAGCGCCGCCCCTTCTCTAAATGACGCCAGCTCCTGGAGGAGGGCCAGGCCTCGCCCATCCAGGGCCGAGCTTCCCTTGATGGACAGGAAGGACAGCTCAGGCTGTTCGGGAGGTATGTAGCGCACCTCCTCTATGCGCTCGAACTCTTCCGCCACCCACTCCGCGCGACCCAGGGCTTCAATACGCCGGGCCAGAACATCCCGCAGCGCCACCAGGTGGGCCACGTCGGCTGCGGCGTAATCGATGGCCGTGTCGGACAGGGGCCGAAGGCTCCAGTCGGCCCGCTGGAGCTTCTTGCTTTTATCCAGCTGCACACCGAGGAACTCCTCCGCTATGGCCCCCAGGCCCAGTCGCTCCATTCCGAGGAAGTGGGCTCCGACGCTGGTGTCGTACAGGTTGAAGACGCGGTAACCCCAGTGGCGGTCCATGATTCGCAGATCGTTCTCGGCGCTGTGTATCACCTTCTCGACCCGCCGGTCGGCCAGAAGGCGCTCCAGAGGCATCATGTCCCCGATGGCCAGGGGATCCACAATATATACACGTTCCCGAGAGGCCAACTGCACCAGGCAGATCTTCTCGGGATAACGGTGGAAGCCATCGGACTCGGTGTCGAGGGCTATACAACCTTCTTGCAGAAGCGCTTCGATGACTCTGACAAGGCCGGGGGCATCAGTGATTAGCTCGGGTCGTTGGAGGAGGCCCGGGCTCATGATCTAAAGCCCCTGGCCTCGTGGCGTCCACGGACCAGTACGACAAAAAGAATGGGGACGTTTTCAGTCAGGGTGCGATTATTGAGAATCGGGATTGCCAGGCGCCTTTCGTGAAACTAGCTGTAGGCCAGCTACATTGTACCAAAGGCGGATGGTGAAAGAGTTTTTGCTGCACAAGGTAATGAGATTAACAATTCGGATCGAGGGGCAGGGCCCTAGGAGGTGAAGACATGGCGGGAGCTCTGGAGGGGAAAGTCGTCCTGGTTACTGGGGGCGGTTCAGGAATCGGAAGGGCGGCATCCCTGGTGCTGGGCAGGGAGGGGGCGAAGATAATGGTCAGCGATGTGGATACCCGGGGTGGACGGGAGACCTTGGACCTGTTAGGGAAGATGGGAGTTCAGGGAAGCTTTGTCCAGGCCGACGTGACCATAGAGTCGGAAGTGGAGGCCATGACTACCAGGACAGTCGAGACCTACGGCAGACTGGACTGTGCCTTCAACAATGCCGGCATCGCCGAGAGCGGCAAGCCAATGACTACTGATTACACTCTTGAGGAGTGGAACCGGGTCATCGGCGTCAACTTGACGGGTGTGTGGCTGTGCATAAAGCACGAGATTCCCCACATGCTGCGACAGGGAAGCGGCGCTATCGTGAACACGGCGTCTATCAACGGCCTGGTAGGGGCCGACGGCCTAATGGCCTACGTTGCCAGCAAGCATGGCGTTATAGGGATCACCAAGAATGCGGCCCTTGAGTACGCTAAGAAGGGGATTAGAGTCAATGCCGTCTGCCCGGGCTACATCCGCACCCCCATGCTAGAAGCCTCCTTTGCCAGTGACCCGGGTCGGGAAGCTGTGCTCATCGATCGCGAGCCAGTTGGAAGGCTGGGAGAGCCCCATGAGGTAGCCGAGGCGGTGGCCTGGCTCTTATCCGATGCGGCTTCCTTCGTCACCGGCCACTCCATGGTGGTGGACGGAGGCTATCTTGCGATGTAGTCTGGTTTCTGCACCTTACGGCATACGAGAACAAAGTACAGGAGGCAACGGATGCTTCAGGCCCAGTGGACTCCCGACGGAATAGAAGCAGTGGAGGTGGTCCCTGGGCCCCTGGAACCGGGTTGGGTGCGTCTGCAGGTGGCCGTCTGCGGTATATGCGGCTCCGACCTCCATTACTACAGCGGCAAGCTGCCCATGCCCGTTGGCGATGTGCCGGGCCACGAGATGGTAGGAACGATACTGGAGGGAGGAAGGGGCCTGGACGACTGCCTGTACGCCGTCGAGCCGAACATTCCGTGCTTGGAGTGTCAGCAGTGCGCAGCGGGAGACCAGCACCTCTGCCAGAGGGCCAGGTTCATAGGTATTGCGGCACCCGGGGGCCTGGCCCGGTCCATCGACGTTCCCGCCTACACCCTCCACCCGGTAGATACATCGATCCCTCCACTGACGGCTTCGCTGGCAGAGCCCCTGGCCTGTTCCTACAGGGCGGTACAGCTAGCCAGGCCTCAGATCGAAAGCAGGGTACTGGTCCTGGGGGCAGGCACCATAGGCCTGCTGGCTGGACTGCTGGCCCGGGACCGGGCAGCAGAGGTAGCCATTACGGCACGGCACCCTCATCAGCGGGAGGCGGCCCGGCGTCTGGGCCTTCTGCCCCTGGACGAAGACGGGGCCGAGGACTGGGCCGGAGATAGAGAGCCGGACGTGGTGATCGAAACGGTGGGCGGCACCGCCGATACCATCCAGCAGGCGATAGAGGCGTGTCAGCCCGGGGGAAGAATCGTCATCGTCGGCATCTTCACACAACTTCCAACGGTGAACGCTCTGGCGCTAGTAATCAAAGAGGTGGAGATGGTCGGGTCGAGTCTCTACGGCCTGGGTCGGCATGGGCGGGAGTTTCGCTCCACCGTCGAGCTCATCCCCCGGTATCTAGGGGAGATTGAGGCGTTGCAGACCCATCAGTTCCCCCTGGCC
>JADFJI010000120.1 GCA_022566235.1 Chloroflexota bacterium | reverse complement strand
AGGGTTGTAGGCCGAGGAAGGAGGGGCCTTGGCGTCGGGGATGTTGTGCCTCTTTTTGGCCTCGGCAACCCACGCGGCGTGCTGTGGGTAGTCCAATGGTAGAGTGGCCTTGATCTCCTCCTTGTTGTCGTCCACCTCGGCCATGGTGGCCGGGAGCTGAAGGTCTACACCGAAGGGGTTGTTGGTATGCTCTCTAATCCAGCGGATCTTTTCCCGAATGGCCTCGGGCTCCCAGCCCGAGGCGCCCAGTACCCCCAGGCCGCCCGCGTTGGATACCGCCGCCGTCAGCTCGGGAGAGCCGCCCGGGACCATCCCTGCCTGCAAGACCGGATATTTTATTCCCAGCAGATCGCACAATGGGGTCCATAGTCTTCTGTCAGTCATAGTATTCTCCCTGGCATAGCATCCTCCCTGAATCGGGCCTGGGGTCAGGCGCAGTCAGATGGGTCGTGCCGGCTCGATTCAAGGATATGAGGGGCCTGGCCGGGTGTCAACGGTGTAACGAGCACGCTGGCCGTTTAATAAGCTTCTTGAAAACGGGAATGCCTAGGATACACCCCCAAACCTAATTTACCCCACTGCGATTTGACTTTGATGGGGCCGCGGGTCACAATACTGCCACCTTTCCCTTGGAGGTGACTGTTGGAGAAGGGCAATACGGCTCCGGCCGGAGAAGACCGGTCACCCCTGACCCGAGACGACATCCTGAGGCTGGCCCGCATCCGCGGCCTTCCCATTGATGAGTCCGATGTCGACGAGATCAGGTATCGCTTGAACGCCCTCACCGATGCCCTGGACCAGCTCGATACCACACTTCTGTACCAGGTAGACCCTACACCCCTGCTGATCCCGCCCGAGGAGTAACTATTTGCCGGAGCTTGGGCTGCCTTTTCAAACCGCCGCTCGTCTGGGCGTCATGCTGCGCTCGAAGCAGGTGTCCCCTGTCGAGCTGGTGCAGGCCTACCTGGACCGGATCGACCTGGTCGACCCAAAGGTCCGGGCCTATATCACCGTGTGTGGGGAGGAGGCCCTGGCGTCGGCTCGGGAGGCGGAGGCCGCAATCGCCCAGGGCCGTCACCTGGGGCCTCTCCACGGCGTGCCCATCGCCGTCAAGGACCAGTACAACACCCGGGGCCTCCGCACCACCATGGGGTCTCGCATCTACTCCGACCACGTGCCGGAGGAGGATGCCACGGTAGTTCTCCGGCTCAGGCAGGCTGGAGCGATACTCCTTGGAAAGTTGAACATGACCGAGTTTGCCTTCGGCGATACCCGGGAGTATGTCTTTGGCACGCCCAGAAACCCCTGGGACCTGAGCCGCAGCCCCGGCATGTCCAGCAGCGGTTCCGGCATCGCCGCAGCGGCCTCCCTGTGCGCCGCCACCATGGGTGAGGATACCGGGGGCTCAGTGAGGTTGCCGGCGGCCATGTGCGGCGTGGTAGGGCTCAAACCTACCTTCGGGCGGGTCAGCCGGCATGGCGTCTTTCCCATGTGCTGGTCCATGGACACCCCGGGCCCCTTGACCAGGACGGTGGAAGACTGCGCCCTGGTCCTCCAGGCCATCGCCGGGCACGATCCTCAAGACCGGCTGTCCAGCAGGCGACCGGTGGACGACTATCTCAGCCCCCTGAAAAAGGGAGTCAAGGGTCTCAGGGTGGGGTATGTCCAGCAGATTACGGAGTGGGATGTCGTCGAAGAGGAGACGCAACAGGCCGTGAAGGCCTCGCTCCAGGTACTCGAGGGGCTGGGGGCGGAGGTGACCACGATATCCATACCCCTTATCGGCATGGCGGGGCCCCTCTACATCGCCATCTGCGATTCCGACGCAGCCGACACCCACGAAGGTCTGCTGCGGCGTAGGGCCCGGGACTACGATGTCGCCACCCGGACCAGGCTCTTCGCCGCAAGCCTGCTGCCTGCAGCCCTGTATCACCGTGCCCAGAGGGCCAGGGAACTGCTGAGGAGGCAGATGCTGGAGGTGCTGACCAGAGTGGATGTGCTTGTGTCCCCAGTTAGCGCGGAGCCGGCCCCCGAGATTGAGGAGGTGGCCAGGACCTTCGCCAGCGAGGATGATGTCCGGGACCGTATTTTCGGGGCGCGGGCCCTCACAACCCCCTACAACCTCTCCGGCCTTCCCGCCGTATCCGTACCCTGCGGTTTTACCAGATCAGGCCTTCCCATAGGGATGCAGATAGGGGGACGGGCCTTTGACGAGGCCACGGTTCTCCAGGTAGCCAGCGCCTATGAACAGGCCACCGACTGGCACACCCGCCACCCCGAGATTTAGGCTAGCCGCCGTTGCCGAACCCGTACAGCTGGGCCACGGTGTCCCGTATGATCTTCAGCCTCTTGGTCTCGTCCTTGAGGCCCTTGAGGTTGTTGGCTATCGTCTCCTGGGAGTCGGGCCAGACACCATCGGGGTGGGGGTAGTCGGACCCCCACATCACGTTGTCCACGCCGATCAGGTCGATCATATCCCCGGCGAAGGCCTCCTTCTGGAAGGTGGAGTAACCCTGCCTGCGCCAGTAGTCGCTGGGCTTGATGGAGAGGTTCTCGTCACCCTCGTCCTCGTGGTCCATCCGGTCCAGCACGTACGGGATCCAGGTCACGCCCGATTCTCCGAGAATGAATTTGAAGTTCGGGAATCGCTCGCAGGCACCCGATAGAACGACGCTGGACAGGACCTCGGCCCCGGACAGCTGGAAGACGACCATGTTGATGACCCGGTGGGTCAGCATGTATTTCTCCCGGTCCTGCGGCCTGGGGCTCCGGGGGCTCAGGCCTGTGGTGTGGAAGGATATAGACATGTTACAGTCGTCCAGGGCCTGCCACATAACGTCCCAGTCCGAGTAGTAGATAGGTACGACGGCCGTCGCTGCTCCGAACTCGCAACCCCTCAGCCCCAGCTTCGCGGTCCTGTGGATCTCTGCAGCCGCGGCTTCCGGGTCGTGATTGGGGAGGCAGGCCAGACCGACCAATCTCTCAGGGTTCTGTTTGGTAAAGTCGATTATCCAGTCGTTATATATCCGGTACACCGCCGCCACCAGCTCCTGGTCCTGGACCTTTCCAGCCACCGCGAACATGCCGTAGATCACCTCGGCGTCCACGCCGTCCAGGTCCTGGTCCCTCAGGCGGAGCTCGATGTTGGTGGGGTGGTAGTCGCCCCTGGCGGAGTCCTCCAGAAAACCCGACTCTGCCATCCTCGCCACCCGGGTCTTCATCCCCGGGTTGTAGGTTTCCACCTTGCTGAAGTGGCCCACGTCCTCCAGGTAGATTCCATCGGCCCACCACTGGTTGGTGCCGTCCCTCTCTTCGACGTGGGGCATCCTGCCCTCGAACCGGCCCGGGGCCTGGGATGTGAAGAGGTCCCGGGGAAGATACCCCAGGTCCACGTGGGAGTCCGCCGATATTACCTTGTAGGCCATCTTTCTTCCCTCCTTAAGCAGACCAGTTATTAGCAGGCTAGAGCCGAATGAAGAATATCACCTGGCCTATGTAAGTCAAGATGCCGGGTGGAAGGCCAGCCGGTTACAAAAATCAGTTATACAGGTGCCTCAACAGCCTTACGAAAACCCCGGCCCCCGCATACATCCTTGGCTGTTTCAAAGGTCTCATCCAGGGGAGTCCTGTGGTCGGGGTCTCCCGTTAAGTTTCCCGGCGCTTGCTGATGAACTCCTCAGCGATGGCTTGGGTGGCAGGGTCATCAATTGATTCGGTCAGCTCTTCCAGGGATGAAACACCCTTGTCCCGCATCACTTGAAAAATGCCCTTGCCGTGCAGCTCCAGGGCCGGGCCGGCGTTGATCTGAGCAGCCCCGTTGCCCAACAATCGCTGAATTTCCTGGGCGAAGATGCCAGGATTGAACAGCATTTTATCATCGACTCCTACTTCGGTGGGAAGCTGATGCATCCAAAACGTAGGCTTAGGGGGCTCCTCTCCAGCCCATCTGACCCCCGGGGCGTAAAGGAAATATACGTCCCATGCGACGGAGCGGAGCTTTAAAGCCCTGGCATACAGGTCGCCGAGGCGGCGGTCCGGGTCCCAGGCATGGACCACTCGTTTGTCTGTGAAGGCCTCAACCTTGCTTCGAGCGGCCTCGCCGCTGTCCTCCCCCATCATGGGAAGCCATATCTCAAAACCTCTCAGGTTGTCGCTCTTGAATTCGTCGAAGATTCCGCGGACAACACCATGTCCGTAGACGCAAGCGGGTCAGGTGGGTGAAAGGATTGTAATCAGCCGGACCGATTCGCTCGTCTCATTGAACTGCTTCCGGAGTCTGTCCAAATCAAAATGGTCCATTGGCCCTTCCCCTCTTTTGATCGTCCAGCGCAGCGCAGGTACTGCACCACCGATTGAGGCCTCTCCTTCACCCAAGGAGTGCCCGGCTGAACGCCCCCCACGCCTTACCCAAACCCAAGGCCCTGCTCCTTCATGCTGACGAATCCGTTTTCCCCCGAGTGGCCGATGACGATGTGGTCCAGCACCTCGATGTCCAGCATCTGCCCGGCCTCGACTATCCGGGACGTTACCTCTATGTCCTGGGCGCTGGGCGCCGGGTTCCCGGAGGGGTGGTTGTGGACCACCACTATAGCGGGGCAGTTTTCCCTTATCGCATCCCGGAACACCTCCGAGACCCGTATCATGGCGGTATTTACGCTGCCCTTGTAGATCTCCGGGATGGCAATGACCTGGTTCTTGGTGTTGAGGAGAACCACCCGCAGGTGTTCCTGCTCCAGGAGTCCCATCTCGCTGCGCAGAAGGTTGAAGATATCCTGAGGTGAGGCCACGTGTGGGCGCTCCTCGGGTTGTAGGGTCGAAAGGCGGCGCCCCAGCTCGAGGCCGGCCTTCAACTCGGCTGCCTTGGCCTCTCCCAACCCCTTCTCGGTGCACAGCTCTCTAAAGGAGGCCCTGGCGATGCCGCCCAGCCCACCGAAACGGCTCAGCACGCGCGATGCCATGCTCAAGACATTCTCGGACCGGCTGCCCGTCCGCATGAGGATGGCCATAAGCTCAGCGTTGCTCAGGGATGAGGCCCCATAGTCCCGCAGCCGCTCCCGGGGCCTCTCCCCCGAGGGCATATCGTGGATGGTGAGGTGATACCGGACCCCTTGGGAGCTGTCCAGAGTCCCGGGCGAGTCATCGCTTGTCATAGCTGCTGGCCGCATGCCCTTCCATTGTGGATAGCCTAACTCTTGAGCTTGACCATCTCGGGGTCGACCAGGGGCTCTTTTGCCACCGTCGCCTTGTATCGGCGGCCGAAGTATTCGACCTCGACTTTCGTCCCCTCGCCCGTGTATTCCACGGGCAGGTACCCGTACACGATGCCCCGGCCGATGGTGTAGCCGTAGCTGGCGCTGGTGGCGTAACCCAGGACCCGGTCCCCATCGAGGATAGGTTCCTGGCCCATGACCACGGCAGTGGGATCGTCCAGGGTCATACAGCACAGCTTGCGGCTCGACCCATTTGATTTTATCCGGACCAGGGCATCTCGCCCCAGGAAATCACCTTTTTTCAGCCGCACCGCAAACCCGATGCCCGCCTCATACGGATTGAACTCGGTATTTATCTCGGCTCCCCACAGCCTGTACCCCTTTTCCAGCCGCAGGGAGTCGAATGCGCCGCCCCCCGCCGCTATTACCCCCAGGGGCTGACCGGCCTCCCACAGGGTGTCCCACATTCCCAGGCCGTACTCCGTGGGGCAGTAGATCTCCCAGCCAAGCTCCCCCACATAGGATATGCGAAGGGCGAGGCTGGGGATGTCGCCGATTAGGAGACGCTGGGCGGTCACGTAAGGGAACGCCTCGTTTGACACATCGTGTTCCGTGACCGACTGGAGCAGCTCCCGGGACCTGGGGCCCCACAGGCCGATGCAGCACATGCTGGAGGAGATGTCGGTGATGGTCACAGAGCCGTCCTCGGGCATGTGGCTCCGGATCCATGTGAGGTCGTGAATAGCAAATCCCCCGCCGGTGAGAATCAGAAACTTATCCGTCTCCAGGCGAGTTATGGTCAGGTCACACTTGATCCCGCCCTTTTCGTTTACCATCGAAGTGTAGATGATCCTGCCCACAGGCCGGTCCATCTGGTTGCTGGTGATCCATTGAAGGGACTCCAGCGCCTTCGGCCCCGACACCTCGAACTTGGCGAAGGAGGTCTGGTCGAACATGGCGACCCCCTCCCTCACTGCCCTGTGCTCCGCACCCACGATGGGCGACCAGCAGCGGGCCTCCCATCCCGAGCGGGACGGCACCTCGATGCTGTCCAGCAGCCTCTCGTTGGACGAGTACCACTGGGGGCGCTCCCACCCGGCGGATTCAAAGAAAACGGCCCCCAACTCCTTCTCCCGGAGGTAGAAAGGGCTGGTCCGAATCCTACGGGCCTGCTCTGTCGGCTCCAGGGGGTGGACGATGTCGTACACCTCCCGGTACTGCTGTGCCGACCGTTCCCTGACATAGGAGGTGCTCGATGTGAACGGGTGAAAGCGGGTTATATCCGCTTCGTGGACGTCTATGCTTGTGCCGCCCTCGACCATCCACTCCGCCAGCACCTTGCCCACACCACCTGCGTGGGCCACCCATACCGCCTCCGCGGTCCAGAAACCTTTGACCTGAGGGGACTCCCCGAGGATGGGCATGCCGTCGGGGGTGAAGGAGAACATGCCGTTGATCGACTCGAATAGCTGGGCGTCGGCCAGGCAGGGCAGCAGCTCTTCTACGGAGATCAGGGATTCGGCGAATACCTCAAGCTTGAAGGGCATGATGGCCGGGGTTACCCGGGCCTGTTCGTAAGGTAGTATGTCGTCGGCGTTTACCAGAAGGGGCTCGTGGCGGTAGGAACCGACCTCGTAGTAGTCGAAGTACT
>JADFJI010000119.1 GCA_022566235.1 Chloroflexota bacterium | reverse complement strand
TTCCTCGGCGTGCTGGCCGCGGCCACGGCCTACATCACTCTCCGCAGGCGCCGGGCCTTGAGCTAACCGCGCCCGCAGTTTTTCTGTCACCCTGAGCCTTAACCAAGTCCCGAGTATCAGGACAAAGCCGGGGCGAAGGGTCTGGGCCGGTGTCATTAACCCTGGGGCACGGTCCCTGGCGCTAGACGGGTGACGGACTCCTCGGTTCAGTTCCATTGATAGCTTCCTGCTTCAGTCGGGCCAGCTCACCGTCGGGGTCCGGGATGCCCAGGTTCTCCATGGCCCTCCGCCTGCTGTGGATGCCGGTCCTCACCAGCACCTCCTCGTCCTGTATCAGCCGGCTCCGGTCCTGGGGCAGAATCGGACCCCAGACTATCCGGGTTCGCACCGGGCCCAGGGCCCGACCCTGCTTCCGCACCAGTATCTTTAGAATCATCTGGATACGATGCCGGTAGACGGCGGTGCGGATCAACCGCTTCCTTCGGATCTTTTGGATCAAAGGATTCAACTCCATCTCCAGGGCCACGCCCGAAAGGCCCTGGCGGTTGTCCCCGAAACTGGTGCGAGGCGACTCCGAGAGGTCGTGGAGGGCCCTGTACACCAGGTTGATGAAATCGGTGTGGAGCTTGACTCCGCCGCCTTGGAGCAGGTCCAGCAGGTAGGCCCGAGCCCGATCCGGTAGCTCCCACACGGCACCGGGCTCAACGGCGATGTCCTGGGCATCCTCCACGTTCTCCAGTACGGCGATCGGGTTGCCCGACAGCTCGAGTATCATCGAGAGCTGGGAGAAGGCCCGGTTCAGCTCTCGAGCCGGCTCAATGATGGCGGGAATGTCCGATATGCCCCAGAACTTTTTGGGCTCCCTGATGTTGGGGAAGATGAGGAAGGGTATGAAGCCGTAGGGATTGGGCCGCTGTTGATGGAGGGCGTTGTCGATCCATATCTCCAGGGAACCGGTGGTCCAGACCTCTACCACCGTCGATTCACTACGCCGGCCGTTGAGACCGGGCCCGGGGACCTTGATGCCGTATAGCAGCTCTACCTCCTCGGCAGAGAGCTTGTACCTGCTGGCGACCCTCCGCACCTGGGTCACGTCGTCGCCCACCCACCATACGTAGATCCCCTGGACATCGGGGGCCGAGACCCTGACCCTCTGCTCCTCGGCGTCCCAAGTCACCTTGTAGGCCCCGTCCCCCAGTATGGAAGTGTCCAGCTCCGTATCGAAGTCCAGCTGCTGGAGGTTGTTGGCCTCGTAGACCTCAAGGAGGGTGTTCTCGACCTCTTTGGCCCTCTCCGAAGCCTCGGGTGAGCCGTCCCACGGCTCGATGGAGAAGCCCGTATCGACCATGAGGTAGGAAGTGACCTTGTCGATAAAGGCCCTTGAGTAGTTGAAGGTGAGGCGTCTCTCTCCTCGTCGCGACCTCCCGGGCCACTGGGCCCCGTTGTAGAAGTCCAGGTTCTCCGAGTAGGCCCTCAGCCGGTCCAGGTCCATCCGCTCTATCTGCTGCGGCAACGTCAGGTTGTCCATCTGCTCCTCCAGTTCGATGCCAATTTCATGTCGACCCGGTTCTTCGATGCTCCCTCAAAATACGATGTATGGTGCGGCGGCTGAGGCCGAACCTCCGGGCCAGGTCCGTCGGCCCCAGGCCCTCGGCCTCGTGTATCTGCAACACCTCCCGGTCTCGGCGGGACTTGGTCTCCCTGCGCAGCCAGCCCGGATCGTCGTAGCGGCACTGGGGCAGGGGGCAACGCAGGCAGGTCGGGGAGATGTCACACCCTTCGTCTCGATACTGGGTGTACTCGGGTAGGGTCTCCCTGCCCGTCCCGCTAGCAGGGTTCCGATTGCGGGACCTGGCGATTTCGGAAGAGGTCGAAGGGGGTAGCTCTTTCAGTCCAAGCTCGTCGATGACGAGGTCTCGATACTCCTGCATGTCCATGTCCATCTCCATAGCAAACCTATCTGCCGGCAAATCTCTCTTCGCTGCCCCTACTCCCGAGGGCTGGGGCTACTCCATCCCAGTCATCAGTACCCCTTTCTTAGCCGCCCCGAGGCCCTCCGAGGCATGTAATCCGACCCCTGTACCAGCAGGGCCAGGCTCATAACGAAGTCGTCGTGTCCCTGACTCGGGTCCACGTAGAAATTTATGGTTTGGTTGGGTCGGTAGAAGCTCCTGGCCCTGTTCACCTCCAGCCAGAATTCCTGAAACTCGGGTGAGCCGTCTCCCTGGTACATCTTCAGCCGGCCCGAGTTCACCGCTGCCAGGAGATCGAACCCCAGCTTGGACTTGCTGGCGGCGGTGAAAAGGAAGGGCGTGACCACTGCCGGGCCCAGGGCCTTCTCCAGAAAGCCGGCTACTCCGGCCCCTACCCCCGTGGCGTCCACAATCACTCGTCTGCAGTGCCAGACGTTCTTCAATAGGTCCACCAGCCGGGCATAGATGGTGGGGTGGGGCTGACCGGTCCACCAGTAGTGCTCCACTATCCTGATCACCGGCTCGTTGGCAATGGCCTCGGGCCCGGGACGTTCCAGCTCCCCGATGGTCACCACCGTCGAGTCCTGGCGCGGCTTTATGGCCCTGAGGTGGGCGTCCCGGCCCTCTTCGGCCTCGCCGGCCAGGTCGATTCCCGCAACGTAGACCCCTTTGTCCCGAGGAGAGCTTCTGCGATGGTGATCACCCTGAAGCTGGGCCCTCTGAGAGGGGCCCAGGAACCCTCCACCCCCACTCAGGGGCAGGAGACAGTACTGGGACTGGAAAAGTGGATGGTCTTCTCCCAGCCTCTCGCGCTCCCCCTCCACGTACCGCAGGTAGTCGGGGTTGTATCTGGCCACCACTTGCCAGTCGTACTCGAAGTGCCTTCGGACCCCATCCTTCCGCTCCAACTCCAGCCCAGTCTGTTTGATCTCCTCCAGGAGGGTGGAGTCGTCCCATGCGGTGCCGTAGTGGACCGTCGTGACGTTAGTGGCCGCGCCCATGGGCCTGAACTCCTTGTCGTACTTCTCCTTGGGGATGTCCTGGCTTTCGTCCAGCTCCAGCAAGATGTGGGCCGTAGCCCCGACCACGTGACTGGAGGAATCGGCGCTGAAAAATATCTGCCTGGCCTTGCCCAGCCGCACCGCGTAGCCCATCTCCGAGGCCCACACGCCCCCGTAGCCCGCATCGTCAAGCCTCTCTTTGAGCCGGAGGATGCTGTTGATGGTCTGGGGTTTGAAGGTGGGCGATGCCTTTACCGCATTCCCGCCGATGTTCATGAACATGGTCAGGAGCAACACCTCAAGCTGGGCCGAAAGCTCATTTTTGCCCCCCTGCCTCGATATCATCACCGAGAAGGTGTAACCGCTCTTGTTCAAGACGCTGGCCAGGACTGCCCTGCCTATTTCTGCCTGGTAAGGCCTTAGTCGGTGCCTGATGGGCATGTGGATTTAAGAGAGGGCCCCAAGCCCGACCTGGAGAATGGCGGCCCCCAGTACGAAGAAAAACAGACCGTTGATCCTGCCCTTGACCTCGCCTATCTGGCGATGCAGCTCTTTGAGGCGCAGGTCCAGCATGGCGTCGAAGGTCGATTCGGGCAGGAAGCTCACTGCCTGGGCTTCTCTTCCTCGTTTGCTCCGTCCAAACCTGCCTATGACCTTTCTGAGGCCTTTAGTTCTCACTGAACCCCTCCAGCCCAAGGGCTCCTCCGACGCCTTTCAGCACTCCCTCGATCGCCTCGCTCAGGTCCTCCGTTGATTTTCTGGAGAGCCGGTATCTGGCTGCCACTGCCTTCACCAGAAGCTCGATGCCCCTGAACAGCAGGGTCGTGTTGTCCGGCTCCTCGGAGGCGAGCCGGTTCAGCCGGACCCTTAACAGGGCGATCTCCTGGTCCAGCCCCTCGATCTCCAGGGCTTCGGGAAGCCGGAACTGCTCCGCCTCGCTGATGGCAGAGGCGTAGAAGCTGCGGCTGGTGTACCTCCGGCCCTTCTCCTTCTCATTGGTGGCCGGCCCTTGCCTGTCAGCCTCTGCTACCACTCTTGCTCCTTCCCTTGGCGGGCACTTTCACCCCAAGGGTCTTGACCAGCCCGACCACCGCATTTTGGGGCAGCTTGGAGGCCGCCTCAAGGGTGCCGAGAAGAAGACACAGGGCTGCCAATTCCCATTCCTCCCTCTCTACGGCCTGCCTAAATAGCGACATCTGTTTCCTCCTAATTAGAAAGGTGTATGCTCAAGGTCGGAGGCGGTGTACGAGGTTGATCGGGGACGAGCTTGAACAGCATGAGGGGGATGGGTTGAGGAGTTGATGAATTCTCGGCATATCGGGTACGGCTCCTGTGATGCATGCCTTCGGGTTGAGCAATCCTTCGAGGTATCAGATAGTAGAATGTACGTTCTATATTGTCAATAAAGGACTGTCACTAATTGAACGCTCGCTAGGAGTGGTAACATGAGGGAGGTCTATCTGGGCATGCTAGACGACGGACGGATCGAGGTTGGAGGACGTATGAAGGACGAAGAATATAGTAAACGGCTGACCCCGGAGCAATATCACGTGACCCGGGAGAAGGGCACGGAGCCGCCCTTTAGCGGCGAGTCCTGGGATAGCAAAGACAGCGGCATCTACAGGTGCATCTGTTGTGATGCTGCGCTTTTCTCCTCTGGCACTAAATACGACTCCGGCACAGGTTGGCCCAGCTTCTGGGAACCCATTGATTCTGGCCTAGTCAGGACAGAGACCGATAATAGCTACGGAATGGCCAGAACCGAGGTGGCGTGCGTTAGCTGCGATGCCCATTTGGGCCACCTCTTTCCCGACGGCCCAGCCCCCACAGGAATGCGCTACTGTCTCAACTCCGCCTCCCTGCGCTTCGTTAAGGCTGAATAATGCCTGATCCCCTATGGACAACTCGCTTTCATCTCGGTCAGAAGCTGGTTCCTGAACTCGATGGTTGAAGGGTGAACGAGGCGGCCCCTGGCGAGGTTGGAGGCGATATCTCCGTCGATGAATGCCAGGATGGCCGTTGCCAGGTCATTTCGGGCCAGGCCCCGGACCTCGGGATTGAAAGGGTAGCGGGCATCCTTGGCGGGGTCCAGCTTATCGGCCAGATAGAGGACCCGGGCCACGGGCCCCATGCCCCCACGCCCGATGGTGTGATACCTGATGGCCTCCAGTATCTCCCCGTCTCGAACCCCCATGTCACGGCGCACCATCTCCGCGCCCACGGGCCCGTGGATGAATATCGGGAGCCTCTCCTCTAGGAGGGTAACCGGCAAGCCGAATTCTTTCGCCAGTTTCAGAAGCTCCGGGCCCCTGGTGACACGGGCGACATCGTGGAGCAGGGCTGAGACCCGGGCCTTCTCCGGGTCGATGTCAAATCGCTGGGCCAACTCCAGGGAGATGTCGACCACCCTGTCGATGTGCTCCAGCAGCCCCTTTGGCAGGTGGCTTATCTTGCCCCTTAAATCATAGATGTCGTAGCTCATTCCCAGATTGACCTTTTTAGTCGGGGCCATCTTAATCAGGGAGTCCATCCCGACGTGTCCCGATACTCGGGACTCGGCGTCGGGACCTGGGGTGTGGGGGTGTCCTCCCAAATAACATTTCGAGGGCGGGTGGTTGGGAAGTTAGCCTTAGCCCAGCCGACCCGAAAGCTGCCGGCCCCCCAGCAGATGGGCGTGGAGATGCCCTACCGTCTGACCCCCCTCGTCGCCGCAGTTGATTGCCAGGCGGTAGCCCTTTTCCATCACTCCTTCCCGCTCGGCCATCTGGTTGGCCACCAGGGCCATGTGGCCCATGAGGGAGGCGTTGGCATCGTCGATGTCCCGCAGCGACGCTATGTGCTCCCGGGGCATGATAAGCAGGTGGACTGGGGCCTGGGGATTGATGTCCCGGATCACGATGACCCTATCGTCCTGGTGGAGGATGTCGCTGGGGATCTCCCCCCCGGCTATCTTGCAGAATATACAGTCCATAAGAACAACTCACATTCTTAGGTCGGTTTTTTGTTGCGCTCCTTGATGAGCCAATCATACTATTGGTCAGGAACAGAACAATTGCTGTTTAACCGCCTCTGGTCGTTCGTTGCCGCTCCTTTTGCATGAAATTGAACTCATCGATGAGTTTAGCTAATGTCCGTCCTCTCCCACGATTGTGCAACTTTCTTAGCACCTCGTCCTGTGTTTGCCCCGTAGACGAGCAGTATCTTGACAATGCCTTATCAAGTTCCTTTTGCATTAGTGGTTGAAACGTTCCCGCGAAGAACGAGTAATAGACTCTTCCTACTATCGTTGGCGGGCTTCTTCGGACCATGTGTTTGTATTGTTTGGCAATCTTGTCATCCCACATGACTACCAGCTTTGGCAAGCGGATGTGAAGAATTTTGGAAGCGTTAGTTGGTCCAATACCACGTACTCCCAATATAGCCTGGTAGAAGCCATCAATAGCCTTGCACGCCCCATTATCATATCTCACGTCAAGTATAGTAATATCCACAGATTTGCTCCAAATCGGCTCACACACGCTTAGCTGGTCGATAAGAGCATCGTAATCAATGGGGTTCTTTATTGAATTCCACTGAGCCAGAAAAGCAACGATTTTCGACACAGCCCGGCTTGTCCGAATGCTAACTTCAGCCAGTCGATCTCGTAGATGATGGAATTGCCTCATTCACTGCGGTAAGCTGGAATTCATGACCGATGTCACACAGATCCTCTCTCAGATCGAACAGGGTGATCCACACGCCAGCGAGCAGTTGCTACCGCTTGTCTACGAAGAGCTGCGGCGGTTGGCTGCGCAGAAGCTCTCCCAACAGCCGGCCGGGCAGACGCTGCAGCCGACGGCACTCGTGCATGAAACGTATCTGCGCCTGGTCGATACAGATCGCCCCCAAGCCTGGACCAG
>JADFJI010000118.1 GCA_022566235.1 Chloroflexota bacterium | reverse complement strand
TCGAGCTCGATTCCGCGCTCGGTCGCCCAGGCGAGCAGCGGCGCCAGATCGCGGGTCGGGGTCGCGGTCGTACAGCCGACGTGGCCGTTCGCGCGCGCGAGCGCGGCATCGGGGAGCGGCAGGTCATCCGCATAGAGGATATCGACAACCCGGGAGCCGTTTCCAGCGTGTTGCGGGGGTTGCTCCCGTCTTAGACGGCTATGCCCAGGATATGCCGTCTGGCGAGTACTAGCCGGTACTCCAACGCTTCGCCGCCGGTGCGCCCCAAGGGTCCCACACCAATATGGGCTCCCCTTGGGCACTGCTTGCCGGGAGGGCGCCTGATCAGACCGTGAAGGGCCTCCAACGCGTCATGAACCGGGCGAACGGGGCGAAAATCTCCAGTCCCGGCCACCTTTCGTGGACCCTGCCGTTTTACTCCCGGCCGGGAGCCAGGTCAAGGCAGGATCAAAGCCTCTATCCCGGTCCCGTACGCTTCCCATCGTGCCGCCTCCGCTTTTACGGTGTTGATCGTTGCCGCCGCCTGGGCATTTGCCGCTCCCAGCCGGGCATTGGAAATCTTCAATGTGCCGATTTCCGTCTGGAGCTTCCCTACGGCGCCGAACTGCACCGCAAAATAAACGTTGGCCGCGATAGACGCCGCCAGTAAAAATAACAGGATGACCGCCGGTTTAGAAAGCACTGCTTGCCCCCTGGCGCCCGAGTGTCTTAGCTTGAAATGATCCGCCGATACAACGATGTCGTGAAAGCCGAAGCTGGCTCACCATCCGCGATAAAAGGCAGAACCTTCGTCCGCGCCTTCGAGTTCTCTAGCCGCGAGCAGAAACCAGCCCTGCCCAAACGGTACCACAACCCTATTGTCCGGGCCCAAGGGTGCAGGGGCGTCTCGATGCTGGAGAGGCGGTGGCCAGGGCGGGCCTTGCTCGCAAAGCCGGAGTGTCAAGGTCCCACGTGCCGGGGGGACTGCGACTCCTCACCATGGCCCCTCGGGTCAAGGCTAGGTCCGCGCCCTCGGCAGCCCCAAAAAAGGCGGGTCCAAGGGCAGCTGATTGACTTCCTCGAACCTTTACCGACTTTTAGTTACGCGCCGCGGGACGTATCGGCTTGACGTAGGGCTGGAGACGGGACCTGGTGTGCACCTGGTCGATCAGGCCCAGGACAGTCGCAACTCCTGCACCCAGCGCCGCGGCCACCATGTGGACGGTAGGGTCAGTGGCGTATCGGCTCCACCACCACCCAGGTTCAACGCCGGGCCCGTAAAAACGGCCCAGGTAAGCCCCGATAACGCCGGCCGCCACTACTATCACCACCGACCTGAGCACAAGATACCAGCGCCGGTCCAGGTTCATCCAGCCCAGATAGGCGCCGATGCCGGCGCCCATTCCGATGCCGATAAAGATGATGTTCTGGTGCACCGCGGGGTCCCAAGCATAGCCAACGCTTAGATTGAACACCCGGCCAGCGAGGTCGCCCATGAAGGCCAGCAGAAAGGCCGCGGTGAGTCCAGCCATGGTTCTCGCCAACGGGACCAGAAAGTCTGTGAGGCTATCCCGAGGTATTTCCAGTTCTCCCATGCCGGCAGGTATGTCCCTGGCGATCAATCCGCTCTTGAGACTGCCGGTCCGCGCTTATTTTGCCACACATTAGAAAGGAGAAAGGCTCCATGACCCTGGCTTAGGTTACTGCGGCCAGAGACCGTGACCGCTTGGCGATCCAAGTATATCATCCCCCATATGGGCCGGGACTTACTCAGCATCGGCTACCATCGGCTACACCGCCAATCCACGGCTTCAACTACAATTGCGTAAACAGACCCCAAAACTTGATTTAAACTGGCCGCGCTCCAGCCCAGCCACCATCCGCTAATACCTCTCAGTTCGGGAAGACTATCAAAATTAAGGTAAAAGCTGAAGTTGCTGGTAAGCCGAGGCGGTAATAGACGGTCAAGCCACAGAACAGGTTAACCTCCGCCATCCCTTCGACGGGACTCAGGACAGGCAGGACATGCTTAGCAAGGAAGAGGGGGGAACTGAATCTGGGGGTATCCCCCAAACGGAGCTCGAAGCCATTTGTAGGATAGGACAACAGCCGGAGCGAGGAGAGAGCTATGACTGAAAAGGCGCTCTATTACGAGGATGTCAATGTAGGAGACGAGCTCCCGCCCCTGGTGAAGGAGATAACCTCCGTGAGCATGGTGATGTACGCGGCCGCCACATGGGACTTTCATAGATACCACCACGACGGGGATTACGCCAGGGGCAAGGGTATGAGGGCGTCCTTCCTGGATGGCCAGGAGATGGGCGGGTTTCTTGCCCAGCAGGTGGTGGACTGGGCCGGGACGGACGCGACATTGAAGCGGCTGGCCTTCCGCTACACCAACTTCGTCTTCGGGGGGGATACGCTTACGTGTAAGGGTCGGGTCAGCAGCAAATCGGAGGAGGGAGGGCAGGGGATGGTGGAGTGCGAGCTGTGGATTGAGAACCAGAAGGGTGAGCGGGTCCTGGACCAGGGTAAGGCCAAGGTGGCCTTGCCCACCCGGGGGAAGGCCTAGGGATGAAGGGTGGGCGCTTCTTCAGCCTAAGGACAGGGGCGGCGGTCCGGACTAGAGGGGCCGCCTAGAGGGCCTGGGCAGTCCTTTTAGCAGTGCAGGCGGGGGGAGGAATGATCTCCACCAAAGGCTGTAATCACCCCTCCCGGCCTATGTTCCTGACGATGGGCAGGATGACCCAGCAGGTGAGAGGGCCCGTGACAGCGAGGACGATGCCTATAATCATGACTATTACGTAGCCATCTACGACGCCGGGGTTCTGACCTTCAACGCTGATGGCGGAGGCAAGGACAGCGCTAAGGTAGATGATAATCCCGACAACGGCGAGACCCAGGCCGGCAATGCTGTGACTTCTTCGAAAATACTCCATGTCCCCCTCCCCATTCCCATCCGTGGGATGAACTAACTGCTAAGCTACGAGTAGCAGCGCCTCACTAAGACCTGGGCTGCTTCGCCCTCGAATGAGCATCAGCAACTCTTAACAATAACAGGATTGTACTATGGGGATTAGCCCTCGTCCAGTGGCTTCTCCCCGCCCCATCGGTGCCTATAGCGGCCTTCGCCCTGCGGAATACAGGATAAAACAGGCTGCCAACTGCTGCAGTGGTGGTACTCTGCCAGAGGAAGTAGAATTAACTTCCTCGCCGGGTTCGTGCACGGAGGGTATTACGGCGACTGAAGGAGGGACGTATGTCTGGTAAGCGGATCATCAAGCCATCGAGGTGGACATACTTCGATTACACAAAACTTCCCTACTCCCTCGCCGTCGAAAAGGATGGCCTTTTGTTCATCTCGGGACAGACGGCGGAGCGGGAGGACCCGGCTACCGGCAAGATGGTCTGTCAGGGTGGCCTGGATGAGCAGACCCTGGTGATGATGGAGAAGCACAAGGCCCTCATAGATGCCGCGGGTGCCAGGCCCGAGCATCTCGTGAACCGTACCATCTTCCGGGCTGCGGCCGGGGCGCCGGCCATCAATAACGGGCCGTTCTTCAACCCGGCACCCCCCGATGAGCCCCCCTCCTGGGAGCAGTTCTTCGGCAAGAACTATGCTCCAGGAACGGGCCTCTTCATGCAGGGCAACCTGAACCTCGGGGCATTTATTTGTAGCGACCTCACCCTGGACATGAGGCCCGGGGAGAAGCGCTACATCAACCCGGGCTTTCCCCCCGAGCCCGATAAGGCGATACAGTTCTACGAGTGGGGGACCAACCGGCCCGGGGTCTCGAAGAACGACATCCTCTGGACCGCGGGCCAGGCGCCCTGGTACTTCGATTCGGACTGGAATGCCGGGTGTCCTCCGACCCTGGTAGAACAGACCCGGTTCCTGTACGAGAAATTCGAGAGGATCCTATCGGAGGGCGGCGCCACCATGGACGACGTTATCATGACCAGGGACTATATCCTTCCCGCTGCCCGTCCCTACTACCGGAGCACCGCCGATCTACGCCGCGAGTTCCTTGGCGAGGACTTCCCCGCCTCCACGGGAGTAGTATGCGTTGCCCTGTTTGCCCCCGAATGGCTCATTGAGATCAACATGGTGGCGGTGAAAGGGGGCAGGAAGGAACTGGTGCTGGCGGAGAAGGCCCGGGCCCGGGGCCTCACCTTTATGCCAGGCGTCAAGAAGGGAAACCTCTTATTTGTGTCTGGGATGACGGGAAACGACCCCGAGACGGGCAGGGTGGTGGTGGGCGACGTGGTGGCCCAGACCCGTCAGACGTATGAAAACATAGCCGCTGTCCTCGAAGCCGGTGGCGCCAGCTTCGACGATGTGGTCAAGGTAACGGACTATATCGATGAGGCAGCGCTGCCCGATTATGCCCGGGCAGCCGAAGTTCGCCGCGAATACTTCGGCGATAGCCTGCCAGCCGCCACAACTACCGTATGCAACCGGCTGCTGGACCCGAATGCCCTCATCGAGATCGAGGCCATCGCTGTCATCGATTAGACAAAGGTCACGGGGCTGGCCCCTTTGGCCTGCATTACCGACTCTACATAACGTAAGGAATGTGGTTGTGGCCAGTATATGATTCGGCACGATACGGCCAGGGATAAGGGGAGCGAATGAAGATAGCAGACATCGAGACCTACCTGGTTTACTCGGGCGGACACCGCGCGGGCATGATCGGAGGGAAGAACTGGCTGTTCGTCAAAGTGGAGACGGACGAGGGTATCCACGGCTGGGGTGAGGCCTACACCCAGCTGAACCGTGACAAGACTATCGAGGGGCATGTACACGAGATGAAGCGATATCTCATCGGCCGGGACCCGTTCAACATAAAGCACTTCACCCAGATGGTGTACAACGATTTCGCCGGCAGACGGGGCTCCATGGAGCTGTATTGCGCGCTGAGCGGGATCGAGCAGGCGTTGTGGGACATCGTGGGCAAGAAACTGGGTGTCCCGGTCTACAAGCTTCTGGGAGGCGCCTGCCGGCAGCGGATAAGGGTGTATGCCAACGGCTGGTACGGCGGCGCAGATACGCCCGAGCAATACGCCGAGATGGCGACGGCGGTGGTGAAACGAGGCTTCAGCGCTCTGAAATTCGACCCTTTCCCCGGGCCCTGGCGCCTGTATGTGGACAGGAAAGACGAGCAGCTGGCGGTGGACAGGGTCGGGGCTGTGCGGGAGGCCGTGGGTGACGAAGTGGACCTGCTCATCGAGGTACACCGCAGGCTGGCCCCGTCCCACGCCATCAGGGTTGGACAGATGATGGAGGAGTTCAAGCCGTTCTGGTACGAGGAGCCTGTGCCGGCGGAAAATGTCCCGGCCCTGGCGGAGGTGAGGGAGCGGGTCAACATACCTGTGGTTACCGGTGAGACGCTGTACACGAAGGCTGCCTTTCGAGAGGTCTTCGAAAGGCGGGCGGCGGACATCATCAACCCCGATGTTTGCAACTGTGGCGGAATACTGGAACTGAAGGAGATAGCGGCAATGGCCGAGCCTTACTACGTGGCGGTGTCCCCCCACAACTACAACAGCACCTCCATCGGCCTCGCGGCGACGGTGCAGGTGGCGGCATGCCTGCCCAACTTCATCATAACCGAGTATTTCGTCAACTTTGCCGAGGTGTCCGATGCGATCTCCGTTAATCCGATGAAGGTGGAGAACGGATACATCGCAATACCCGATACACCGGGCCTGGGGCTGGAGCTAAATGAAGAGGCGTTGCGCCAGCATCCCTACTTCCAGGCCCCGAAACGGGCTTTGCGGGAGTACTATGACGAAGGCCCATAGCGCCAATGCCGGGAACGAGGAGAGGGTAAGGCGCATAGCCGAGACGGCGACCCACTTAGGCGGTCGAGAAACATTGAGGAGGGTCGAAATGGTGGATAGACGACGGGGGCCTGCTGGTGAGGATGTGGGGAACGTAGTTGAGATGGAGCACGTAAACCTGACCGTACCTGACCAGGGGATGGCTACCCTGTTCTACATCTCTGGGCTCGGGGGGACCCGGGACCCGTACCTGATGGTTGGCACTGAGAATATGTGGGTCAACATAGGAGAACAGCAGTTCCACCTGCCCACCCAAGTGGCGCAGGTGATTCATGGCCACGTAGGCCTCGTCGTTTCAGACCTGGCTGCGCTGATACAGCGCCTGGGAGACGTGCAAGACCGGCTGGCCGGAACCAGCTTCCAGTGGGAGGCCGAGGATGGCCTGGTGAAGGTCACCTGTCCCTGGGGCAATCAGTTCCGGTGCTACGCTTCCAGCCAAGGGTCTGGTGGCATGACCGCGGGTATCTCCTACGTCGAATTCCTGGTCAGGCCCGGGACCGCTGACGGCATAAAGGAGTTCTACCGGAGAGTCCTCCGGGCTCCAGCCTCGATGGTCCGTGATGAGAATGGGACCGCTGCCCGGGTGCTCGTGGGCCGGGGCCAGGCGTTGATATTTAGGGAGACGGCGGAGGTACTTCGCCCTTACGACGGCCATCACATCGCCGTGTACGTAGCCGATTTCTCGGGGCCGTACAGGGCCTTGAAGCGTCGTGGCCTGATCACCGAGGAGTTCGCCAACCACCAGTTTCGCTTCCAGGATATCGTCAACCCGAAGACCGGGGAAAAGCTGTTTCAGCTGGAGCACGAGGTCCGCAGCATGCGCCACCCGATGTACCGTCGCAACCTGGTCAACAGAGACCCGGCCCTGTCCCTTGGGAGCTACGTACGGGGCCGCGACGCCTTCGCCCCGTAAAGGCAGGCACGGGGAACCCTCTTGGTGGCTCTATTCTAGTAGCTGGCTGCGGAAAACCGCGTCATAATGCCTGCGCCGCATTAGAGATGCACTCGTGATTTGCTACCCACTGAACCATCCCCCTATTTCCCCCTTCCTT
>JADFJI010000117.1 GCA_022566235.1 Chloroflexota bacterium | reverse complement strand
AAACCACTGGGGCCCTTGCCCCGTGTGTGCTGCCCCTGGTCCCCCCTGGTGGTTGAAGGAATCCCTCAAACCTCGGATAATACCCTCTAAGTGAGGGCAATCTGTATATTGAACCTATCTCGAGGGAGGGACCATGAATGCCACTGATTCGGTAGTCGATTTCATCGCCAACACCAGTCTCCAAGAGATCCCCCAGGAGGCGAGACACCTGGGGAAGCGGGCCATTCTGGACACACTGGGCGTCTCAATGGCAGGCGCAACCGACGAGGGGGTCCGAATTCTCGTTGAAACCCTTCGTGATCGACAAGGGAAGCCCGTGGCCGGGGTCGTAGGCGCCGGGACCCGTACCGACTGCCTGAGCGCCGCCCTCTTGAACGGGACCATGGCCCACGCCCTGGATTTCGACGACGTCAACGATTCGATTATGGGGCACCCCAGCGCACCCCTGGTCCCGGCCATAATGTCCCTGGGCGAAGAGCTGGGCGCCTCGGGGGCCCAGGTTCTGGAGGCGTTTCTGGTGGGTTTCGAGGTGGAGTGCAAGCTGGGACTGGCGGTGGGCAAGTCCCACTACGTCAAGGGCTGGCATGCCACCTCTACCCTGGGGTGCCTGGGCGCCGCCGCTGCCGCGGCAAAACTGATGGGCCTGGATTCGGATCGGATTCGGATGGCCATGGGCATAGCGACATCCCTGTCCAACGGCCTGAGGGTCAACTTTGGCACGATGACCAAACCCCTGCACGTAGGCGAGGCCGCTCGAAACGGCCTCCTCGCTGCGCTCCTGGCCCAGAAAGATTTCACCTCCAGCGCCGACCACCTGGACCATCCTCTTGGCTTCTGTCAGGTCTATTCGTCGGATGATGGCGGGTCCAGCCGCCTGGTGGGGACCATGGGCTCGCCCTGGGAGATACTCTCCACCGGCATTGTGGTGAAGAAATACCCCTGCTGCAACAACACCCACCGTACCCTGGACGCCAGCCTGGCGATATTCGAAGAATCCCACCCGAGCCACGATGAGATAGACCGGGTGGAGGTCATCACGCCTCCGGGCGAGGATATGTCCCTGATCTACAGCCTGGCCAATACAGGTCTGGAGGGCAAATTCTGCATGCAGTTCTGCGTCGCCTCCGCCCTTATAGACGGCAAAGTCGACCCCGATACCTTCGCAGAGGCCCAGGTACAGAGGCCCCGTGTTCAAGAGTTGTCGCGCAAGGTGAAGGTCATCTACGACCATAACCAGGAACCAGTGGTGGTAGACAGCGGCGGCTACGTGGTGGTGCGCGTGGTGATGAAGGACGGGCAGGAGCACGAAAGCAGAGCCGAGCAGGCCAAGGGCTCCCCCATCCACCCTCTAACAGACGAAGAGATCAAAGAGAAATACACCTCCTGCGCTCGGACCCTCCTGGACCCCGATCAGATCAACCGCTCCATCGACATGGTCTATGCGCTGGAAGACCTGCCCGACATACGGGAGCTGATGGAAATGGTCTGCCTGACCTCGCCGGTGGAGTCCCGGGCCTAGCAGATGGTCAGGGATTTCACTAAACATTCCCGTGTTTCTACAGTTGTCGGTGCAACACTGCTGTGATAACATTCCAGTTGCGCTAAATTAGGCGCCCGGGGGGAGTGGAAATGCCATCGTCTTCGTTATCGTCGCAAACGTATCAGGTCCCGGATACCGTCGAGGCCATCGAGTTCTACTATGAGAAGGGTCTGACCGACGGCCTGCCTGTAGTGCCTCCTACCCCCGACAGGGTAGTCGAGTTTCTACAGGCCGCCAAGAAGCAGCCGGGTGACGTGTTGGGGACAATCCCGACTCGCAAGCGAGAGATCACCGCCGAGAAGGTAGCCATCAACGCCATCATGGCTGGCTGCCTCCCTGAGTACATGCCGGTGGTAGCCACCGCGATAGAGGCGATGTGCCAGGACCAGTTCAACCTCCACGGGACATCGGCCAGCACCGCTGGGACTGGCCACATGGTTATAGTCCACGGGCCCATCGCCAGGGAGCTGGACATCAACTGCGCCAACAACCTATTCGGCCCCACCAAGAGGTCCAACGCCACCATAGGCAGGGCCATCAGGCTGATCCTGATGAACGTGTGCGGCTCGGTGCCCGGGGTGCTGGACAAGTCGACCTTCGGCCACCCCGGCAAGTACAGTTATTGTATTGCAGAGAACGAGGAGCTGAGCCCCTGGGAGCCGCTCCACGTGGAGCGGGGCCTGAGCCTCGAGACCAGCGCCGTTACTGTCCTTGCCGGCAACGCTCCCCTTCAAGGAGACGACCACGTCAGTCACACGGCAGAAGGCATCCTCACCTCTATAGCCAACGGCATCCTTGCTCAGGCCTACCCCAACTGCGGTGAGTTCATGGTGCTCATCAGCCCCGAGCTCCTGGGGCACATCCGCGACGAGGGCTGGTCCAAAAAGGACGTCAGAAACTTCCTCTTCGAGGCCACGAAGCGCCCGGGCCCTTTCTGGAACCGTCGGCTTGCCAGTTGGGACCCCAACGATCCTCAGATGGGCGGCGAGGATATAACCGCGGCCGTGACCAGCCCCGATGATTTCATGATACTGGTGGCGGGTGGAAGCGCCGGTGGTTTCTTCTGTACTGTAATGCCCTGGGGAGGAGGCAGGGGCAGCGCCACCAAATCTGTGACCTTGGCTATCCCTAATATCTAAAACGGTTCAACACGCAGACGGGACAGAGATGTCTGTAAAGGAGTGATGACATGGTAGTCGAACCCAAGGCCAAAAACATCACCGTCATGGACCCCACCGCCGGTGCCATTGACGTCGAGGCCTCCATGGCCCCGAGGAACGGTACCCTCGATGGCAAAGTGATAGGGCTGCTGGACAACAGCAAGGCCAACGCCGGCGAAATTCTAAAGCTGGTGGCCGACATGCTGAATGAGCAGTTCGAGCTTAGGGAGGTCCGGTCCGCCCGCAAGCCCGACTCGTCCAGGCCCGCGCCTACGGAGACGGTGCGCCAGCTGGCGGAAGAGAGCGATTTCGCAATCGTCGCGATAGGGGACTGAGGCTCCTGCAGTCAGTGCAGTTTGCACGACGGAATAGAGCTGGAGAAGCAGGGCGTACCGACGGCGGTAATAATCACCGACGAGTTCGTCAATCAGGCCAAGGCTATCGCCGAGATACAGGGGATACCAGACTATCCCTTCGCCGTGATCCCTCACCCCATAGGGAGGCTCACCCCGGAGGACCTTAAAGAGCGGGCGAAACAGGCCCTCCCCCAGGTGCTTAAAATACTGGGCCAAGAATAGGCCTGCCAACGCTTCCTTAGCCTCAGGGCCGGCCCTCCAGGCCCCGCACCTGCGGTTCCGGCTGGGCCGGGAATCTCGGGTTTTGGCCTAAGACTTATGTCACCGGCCTAACGTCCTTCTGGCGACCGAAACCACCGAGATTCGTCTTCTCTAAGGTCTGTGGCGACCTGGTGGGGAGGACAACCGGGGGATGCCTCGATATAGGATAGGAGTCAGCTTGTCATGCCCGCCAAGGTCGTCGACGTAGACGGACACGTCCCGGAGCCCTCCAATCTGTCGGAGGAGAACCTGGAGCCTGAATACCGGCCTGCGTTTTAAGGATCAAGATGGACGAAACCGGGCGGGACCGCCTGCCACTAACAATCAGGTCGCAAAGGTTGGGATGACCATCCTCAGTTCCTCCGGCGGTGAACGCGTGGAAAGATGGGTCCAAGCGGATTTTCTTGGGCATGATGCAGAAGCTGGGCTTGGTATCGAGGCCCGGGGGCCAGGGCAGGAATCGAGACCTCAAAACTGGAAGCTGAGCCCGTCGGACTTCGCCTTCCTATGGGAGTACTGCAAGCGCTGCTTTCATCTGAAGGTCGCTCGCCAGTTCGGTCCACCAAGGACGCCCTTCCCCGGGATTTTCGGCGTCATAGACAAGTTGATGAACGAATTCTTCAACGGCTTGCCCAGCTCAGACGTCGATCCCAGCCTACCCCCCGGCACCGTCGCATACGGCGAGAGCTGGGTAGAGTCTGAACCCATTACGATCCCCGGCCACACCTCTACCTGTTTCCTGCGCGGGAAGTTCGACTCCGTCATCCGGTTTGAAGACGGCTCCTACGGTGTCATCGACTTCAAGACGACCAATACCAGGGGCCACCACCTCCCTCTCTACAGCCGGCAGCTCCACGCCTATGCCTACGCCCTGGAGAACGCCGCGCCCGGAAAGCTAGCCCTGTCGCCCGTGACCCGGCTCGGCCTGGTCTGTGTTCAGCCCATGGACATCTCCAGAGACGCCGAGGGCCGGATATCTTACATCGGTGAAGTCCGCTGGATCGAGTTCAATCGAGACGATGATGGCTTTATGCGCTTTCTCGGAGAGGTCATGGACGTTCTGGACCTGCCTGAGCCGCCGGAGGCATCGCCATCCTGTGCCCTTTGCAAGTATCGTGATGACGCCCGCAGGACCCAGCTGTGAAGGGCCTCCAGGGGCCTCGATACAGCTCCTTCGATTAGTCGAAACGTAGCTGCTTCCCTGGGGCCGGGCTCCTGGCCAAGGCCCCTTGTGAGTCCTGCCCGACATCAGCCAAGGAGGAATATCATGAAAATGAACTTCACCGTTGGAATGGGCCGTAACCTCCAGGCGCACGAGGTGGCCAACCACGCCCGGGTTGCCGAGGAGTGCGGCTTCTCCGCCTTGACCTGGGTGGACCAGCCCAACCTGTCCCGGGACGTGACCGCCAGCCTGACCATCGCCGCGGTCAGCACCCGCCGCATCCGAATAGGCCAGGGGGTCACGGACCCGTTCACATATCACCCATCGGTGATTGCCAATGCCACGGCCACCCTCGATGAGCTTTCGGGTGGAAGGGCGTTCCTGGGAATCGGGGCCGGGGGCCGGTTCGGCAAGGTCATGAAGCCCAGGCCGACCCGGGAGATCAAAGAGGCCATCAAGTTCCTCCGTGGATACATGGCCGGGGAAGAGGTGGAGTGGAAGGGAGCAAAGATGCACTCGGAGTGGAACCGGCGCTCCATCCCCATATACCTGGCCGTCGATGGACCTAAGCTCTGCAGGCTGGCCGGGCAGATCGCCGATGGGGCCATCTTCCTGGGCCTGCACCCCGAGATGGCCAGGTGGCGGGTAGAGCTGATCCATCAGGGGGCCGAGGAGGCCGGGCGTGACCCCTCGGAGATCGATATCTGGGCCCGAACCATGATCTACGTGTCCGATACCAAGGAAGAGGCCCGGCGGGAGGTGACCTCCTACCCCGCCATGTACATCAAGATGCACCATTTCTTCAATCGAGACGTGCCGGAGATTCAGGACCTTCGCCGCAGGCTGGAGAGGGCGGAGCCGGGGATGGTTGAGGAGCTGATGAGCGATTCAGCCCGGGCCGCCGAGGCCTACGACGACTACTATCATGAGCACATCGACGCTCCCCATGCCAAGCTGGTCACTCAGCGGATGATCGACTTCTATCACCTGACGGGCCCCGCCGACGAAACTATCCAGAAGATCGAGGAGCTGGGCAAAATAGGTGTGAACACCATCTCCACGGTCCTTTTCACCATCATAAATAAAAAGGGCATGATGCGAAGGATCAGCGAGGAGATAATGCCCGCCTTCCGCAACTGATGCGGGAATCAGGATCAGTAACCGTAGGAAAGGCTGTTGAGGCTGCCTTATTTCCCAAATAGCTCTTCTGCTAGGGGGGTCTTGCTCGTTCCCAAGTATGAGGCTACATCGGACAAAATCGAGCTCAGAGTACCAACCTTCAACGGACTGTGACGAGGAATGGTAACGTGGTGCTGCTCGCTTTTGTACGTGGAACTGAGCCTTAAGTGGCTACCGGTCTGTCGAGTAACGACGTAGTCGTAGCGACGGAGTAACACCGCCAGTTCCACGCCTGTGAGGTCTCGGGGCAGTTTAAACGGGTATCACCTCGTCTTTGACCAGATGGATACGGATTAATTTAGGGGTAGCACCTTCATCGAAATGGCAGCGTACTGCGTCCCGCAGCACCTCTTTGAGCTCTTCCATGGTTTCCGCCTGGGTGTAAATGCTATAACCCAGGGAGCGGGCCTCATATCCGCCTTCTGGAGATTCATTAACACTAAAGATGATCTCTGCCTCTGTCATTTTCACCCCGACTTCAGATAATACAACTATCCACTTCGGGCCCGAGCAGATATCTGCCTATGACCAACCTTATCACAGTTTCTCTGATTCTGAGCTATCTCCTGGTTCTATTGTATACCAACTAAGTCGGCGCCGTCGTCTGTTGGGTCTGCGTTCTGCACATCGGTTGCCAGGTTTCAGCCCCAAGGAGTCTTTCTACCCATCCCTTATGCTATCCTTAGGCCGGCGCACAGGCGATAAGGAGCGAAACTTCCCAGGAGATAGCAATGGCGGAAACCGGTGCCTTCCAGCTGCCAGACACCATCGAGGCGATAGAGTTCTACTATGAGCAGGGCCTAACCGACGGCCTGCCTGTCGTTCCCCCGACCCCCGAGCGTGTACAGCAGTTCCTCGACTGCGCAGGCCTGGAACCCGACGAGGTGCTGGGGACCCGACCCAGCCGTAACTGGGTGGTCACCGCCGGCAAGGTGGCTATTAACGCAATCATGGCAGGTTGCCTGCCTGAATATGCGCCTGTGGTAGTGGCCTCGGTGCGGGCGCTGCTACAGCCGGAGTTCAACGCATCGGCCATCGCCGAAACGGCGAGCACCTCGGCTCCGCTGATAATGGTCAACGGGCCCATCCGCGGGAAGCTGAATATCAACTCGGGGTGGAACCTGTTCGGCCCAGGCTGGCGGGCCAACGCCACCATCGGACGGACCCTGCGCTTGGTCCTGATGAACGTCTGCAACGAGATACCCGGGGTGACGGACAAGTCCAATTTCGGTCATCCCGGGCGCTACACCTTCTGCATAGCTGAGAACGAGGAATCCAGTCCCTGGGAGCCTTACCACGTAGAGAAGGGATTCCCCCTCGAATCCAGCACCGTGACCCTCTTCTCCGTGTGTCACCCCATC
>JADFJI010000116.1 GCA_022566235.1 Chloroflexota bacterium | reverse complement strand
CTGGAGGGCCGCCAGCCCTTCTAGTTTTATCATGCCCAGACCTCGAGTTTACAAGACGGAAGCCATCGTCCTCAGGCACCAGGCCCTGGGTGACGCCGACAAGATCATCACAATCTACACTCCACACCTGGGCAAGCTGCGTATTGTGGCCAAGGGGGTGTTGAAGCCCAGGAGCAGGCTGGCAGGCCACGTGGAGGCCCTCACCAGAAGCTCGATGATGATCGCCCGGGGCCAGAGCCTGGATGTCTTGAGCCAGATAAGCTCCATCGATGCTTTCGTGACTTTGAGAGAGGACCTGGCCCGCATCTCCCAGGGCATCTATGCCGCCGAGCTCCTGGACCTCTTCACGGCCCAGGACGATGCCGATCTCAACCTGTACCAGGCCTTTCTCTCCACCCTGACCGCCCTATCCCAGGCCCAGGACGGGGGGCTGGTCCTTCGCCATTTCGAGCTAAGGCTTCTGGGCATCCTGGGCTTTGCCCCCGAGCTGTACGTCTGCGTCTCCTGCGGCGACCTCGCCTCGGGAGCCCGGACCCATTTCAGCGCCTCCGCTGGAGGCCTTCTCTGTTCCGGCTGCGTCAGGGGAGAGCGGGCCGTCAGGCCCATCTCCAGTGACGCCCTGACCTCCCTGCGATTCCTGCAGAAGGCCGACCTAAGCAAAATCACGGAGAAAGTGACGCCCCCGTCCCTTGCCAGGGAGATGGAGGTTACCATGAGGGACTACCTTCGTTATCAGTTAGAGCGAGAGGTAAAGTCGGCCGCGTTTCTGGACCGTATTTCCAGACTGCCTGCGGACGTGTCCGCTGCCGGTGGCCCTGCCCTGCACCCATAGGAGAATGGTGATTTGAAGGCTGGAATCGTATTGCTGCTCATCGCCATGTCCACCATCATCTTCGCGTCCGCCTGCTCCGGCGACGACGCCCCCGCACCCGACATAGAGACCCAGGTCAGGGACGCCCTGGCCGCAGCGGACATTGAGGGCCAGATCAGAGAAGCAGTCGAAGCGACGGACATAGAAACCAGGATCGGGAACGCGGTGGCCACGGCCATAGCCGCCGTCAACGCCGGAGTCCCGATACCAACACCCCTGCCCCAGGAACCAGGTTCTTTCAGGACTCAGGCCCAGGTCATCCAGGACGTATACCGAAAGGTGACCAACTCAGTAGTGCACATCTCCAGTACCGTCTATACAGTGGACTCCTTCAATAGCCCTGTGCCTCGAACGGGCACTGGGTCCGGGTTCGTGCTAGATAACGAAGGGCGGATATTGACCAACAACCACGTTGTGGAGGGAGCCCAGCTAGTGGAGGTCACCCTGGCCGACGGCACCATCCTGGAGGCCGAAGTTCTGGGTCGTGATCCATTCAGCGATTTAGCGGTGCTGCAGGTCGACGTCTCCCCGGGCCAACTCCTTCCAATACCGATGGGCGACTCCGACAGCCTGCTGGTGGGTGAGCTGGCCATAGCGATAGGCAACCCCTTCGGACTGGACAGGACTGTGACCACCGGGGTGGTGAGCGCCCTGGGCCGCACCCTGGACGCCCCCAACGGCAGGACCATCGCCAACGTCATTCAGACCGATGCGGCCATAAACCCGGGCAACTCGGGCGGCCCCCTGCTCAACGCCGACGGCGAGGTGATAGGGATAAACACCGCCATCTTCAGCCCGTCGGGAGGGTCCGTGGGCATCGGGTTCGCTGTCCCGGTGAACACCGCCAAGCGATGGGTGCCCGAGATGATCCAGTTCGGCAGGGCAAGACACCCACTGTTGGGAGTCTCCATCGCGAACGTCAACAGCCGTCTTGCAGAAGAGCTTAACCTCTTCTCGGAAGAGGGAGTCCTGGTGCAACAGATTGCCCAGAACGGGCCGGCTCATATGGCTGGGCTCAGAGGGGGAACAAGTCAGGTGCAGATTGGCAACATTGTGATCCTGGCAGGCGGGGACCACATCGTTACGATGAATGGTGAGCCCATAGCCGATACCGACGCCGTGACCGTCTTCCTGGACTTCAAGACGGAGGTGGGTAAGACGGTAGACGTAGGGATAATCCGGAATGGCCAGGAGATGACCATCACCGTGACCCTGGGAGAGCTGCCCCAGTAAGGGTCGGATGTGACAGTCTTACGTCTTGGAGTTCAGAAGAGGCACGCCCTGGCAATAACCCGCCATCCGTTCGGCTAGCTCACGACGAAGCCTGAGCGCTACCGCAGGTCCCTCATCGATTCCTCAGCAGCCTGGAGGGTGAGGTCTATGTCCTCTTCGGAGTGGGCCAGAGACACGTACATCTTGGGGCCGCCCGGGACAGCCCAGATTCCACGGCGTATCAACCCTGCCTTGAACCTATATGTCATATCGGCGTCGGCGGCCCAGGTGTCCCGGTAATGCAGGACTGGCCTGTCTATAAACAGGATATCTACCAGCGAGCCTTCCTGGGGTACGAATGCGGGAAGCTCCAGCATCTGGCTGAGCTCTTTGAGTCCGTCTCCCAGCTTCTTGCCCAGGAAGTTCAGCCTGTCGTACTGACCGGGTCGCTGTAGGACCCCCAGAGCCGCCGCGCCGGCTGCTGTGGACAGGGGATTACCGCTGAAGGTGCCTCCCTGCAGGACCGTCTGGCCCAAACTTGCGGCCTCGGGTGTGACAGAGCGGAACAGCTCCTCCCTGCCTACCACGGCTCCAATGGGATAGCCGCCGCCGATCACCTTGCCCAGACACGCCATGTCGGGCACCACGCCGTAGCACTCCTGAGCGCCGCCCCAGGCCAGGCGAAATCCGGTCACTACCTCGTCGAAGATCAACATTACATCGTTGTCCCGGGTAATCTTCCTCAGCCCCTCCAGATAGCCGGGGCTGGGGGGGATGTTCCGCTGCACCGGCTCGACTATGACCGCGGCCAGCTCCTCCCTGTTTTCCTTGACGATGGCGGCTACGGCCTCCAGATCGTTGAACGGGGCGATCAGCACCTCCTTGCCCAGGACATCGGAGATGCCGAGGGAGTCCGGAGGGCCATACGGGTATTCGAACGGCTCCTTATGACGGCCCGCCCAGGCGACGTAGTCGTGGGTGCCGTGATAAGCGCCCTCCATCTTCAATATCTTGGACCTGCCGGTGAACGCCCTGGCCAGCCTCAGGGAGAACATGGTAGCTTCATTTCCGGTGCCCGTATATTTGATTCGTTCGGCACAGGGGATCGCCTCCACAATGGTCTCGGAGAGCTCCAGGAGAGGCTCGCTGAGATTGAAGAATTGAGAGCTATTGGACACCTGGCGCTGGGCGGCAGCCACAACCTCGGGATGGGCGTGGCCCAGAATCAGGGGGCCCGAGCCCATGACGTAGTCGATGTACTCCCGGCCGTCCACGTCCCAGAATTTACTGCCCTGGCCCCGGGCTATCACCGGTTGCATGTCGCTGGGGAGAACGCCGTGTATGACGTGGTTTATAACGCCACCGGCCAGGTATCTGCCTGCCTTTTCCAACAGCGCTTCGTTACGATCACCTTTCGCCATGGGGGACCTCCTGTCCTCTACCTCATCAATGCAAAGAGAATACCGGATCAGGTGTAGAGCCACCGGCAGTATAGCACGAGACGGCCCTGCATTTGAGGAAAGGAGAGCTTGTGAGGGCCAGGCCCATTGTGATAATATCCCCCCATCGTGGCCTTCAGACAGACCTCACCCACGACGTAATAGATTCTCAATGCTGATAACCACCGTAGGCAACTATCCAAAGATAGCCGAGGGCCCCGAGGGGCAGAAGCTGCGCCGGGTCATCAACCGTTTCGACAAGGGAGATGTAACGGGTGAGGAGCTGGCCAGGGTCGAGGACGAGGTTACCCGGGAGGTGATCCAGGAGCAGGAGGAGGTGGGGTTGGAAATGGTCACCGATGGGATGGTCCGCTGGAACGACGGCCAGACCTACCTGGCCCGTCGCGTAGAGGGGTTCCACCTTACCGGGCTCCTGCGTTATTTCGATACCAACACCTACTATCGCCAGCCGGTGGCCACGGGCCCCCTCAGGTGGCCCGGGCCGATGACGGTTAGAGACTACCGCTTCGCCGCCGGCTGCACTTCCCTCCCGGTAAAGGCCATCCTCACCGGTCCCTACACCCTGGCTAAGCTCTCCCGGTCCGAGCACCACCCCGACCTGGCCCGGTTCGCCCTGGACCTGGCGGATATCATCCGCCAGGAGGCCCAGGCCCTGGAGGGGGAAGGGGTGCCCCTACTGCAGATCGACGAGCCAGCCATTGTCAGGCACAAGGAGGACTGGGGACTGTTCCAGCAGGTCATGGCCCGGCTGACCGACGGGTTGTCCGTAAAGCGGGTGCTGTACACCTGGTTTGGGGACGCCACCGAACTCCCTGGATTCACCCGGCTCCCCTTTCACGGGTTCGGCCTGGACTTCGTGGGAGGCCCGGCCAACTTCGATCTGCTGGACGACTTTCCAGAGGACGCGGAGCTGGGCCTGGGCATCATGGACGCTAGAAACGTCAAGCTGGAGTCGGTGGACTACCTCTCCCGGACCCTGGAAAGGGCGACGGCCCACGTATCCCCCGACCGTATCTATCTGAACCCAAGTTGCGGCCTGGACTATCTGCCCCGAGATGTGGCCGTTGCCAAGCTGAAGAGGCTGGTGGAGGGGGCCGGGGCATTTAAGGCGGTAGTCACCTAAATGAGCGCACTTCTCACAACCTCGGTGGGCAGTTTGCCCAAGCCCCCTTACCTTCGCAAGGCCCGGGCCCAGTACTCCCGGAAGGAGCTAGGCCGGAAAGACCTCCTTGAGCTGGAAAAACAGTCCACCAGGGAGTGGGTCCAGGTGCAGGAGGAGATCGGGCTGGACATCCTGGTGGATGGTGAGCAAGACCGGGGTGATATGGTCACCTACTTCGCCGAGAACCTGGAGGGCTTTGCCATCAGCGGCCTCGTCCGCTCCTACGGAAACCGTTACTACCGGAAGCCGATAGCCGTGGGGCCGATCAGGAGGAATGAACCCATCACCATAGATATGTGGCGGTACGCCCAGGGCCTGACCAAGAAGCCGGTGAAGGGGATGTTGACAGGCCCCTATACCATCTGCGACTGGTCCTTCAACGAGTATTTCGACAGCCGGGAGGCCTTCGTGATGGAGCTGGCCCAGTTCGTTCATCAGGAAGCCATGGACCTGGAGGCTGCCGGCGCACGGTATATCCAGATCGACGAGCCCGCTATATCCACCCGCCCCGAGGAGCTGGACCTGGCCATTCAGGCCATGGGGGTAGTGACGGAGGGCCTCACCGCCACTACTATCACCCACATATGTTACGGAGACTTCGCCAAGATCTATCCCCGGATGCTGGATATCCCCGTGGATATCCTGGACCTGGAGATGGCCAACAGCGGATATCAGCTGCTGGAGGTCTTCCAGCAACACTCCTTCGGCAAGAAGATATCGGTGGGAGTGGTCGATGTACACAGCCACGTTATAGAAAGCCCCGAGGAGGTGGCCGAGGGCCTTCGCCGGGTGCTGAACCAGTTCCCCCCGGAACAGATCCTGGTGGACCCCGACTGCGGCCTCAAGACCCGTACAGTGGAGGAAGCCAAGGAGAAGCTGAGGGTGGTGCGGCAGGGGGTGGACATGATCAAGAAGGAGCTGGGGATCGACTAGGGGTGATGATGTCGGCCTCTCCATGCGGGGGAGAGGGGGACCGTTAGCCGTACCCGTACCCATCTGGGACCCGTTACTTTCATTCCTCCCGATTTCTGAAGGAGCAAGCCCATGCGAGCGGTGGTTATAGAGGAGCATGGTGGCCCGGAGGTCCTGCACGCCGGCAAGGTGGCCGACCCGGAGGTGGGACCACTGGAGGTGCTGATAAAGGTGTGGGCCTGCGGTGTCAATCACGTGGACCTCTACCTGAGGCAGGGCATCATCGGCGCCAGCATACCCTTGCCTGCAGTCCCGGGCAGAGAGGTGGCCGGGGAAATCATGGAGCTGGGGGAACTGGTAACGGATTTCGAGATAGGGGACAGGGTCACCGTTCTCCCCCGATTTCCCTGCGGCAACTGCGAGCCGTGCCGCATCGGCGAGGAGGGGATGTGCTTGAAGGCCGCCAGCATCCCCGGGGGATACGCCGAGTACACCAAGGCCCCGGCGTCAAGCCTGGTAATCCTTCAACCGGAGGTATCCTACGACATGGCCGCAGGGGTGGCTCTAGCCTACCTGACGGCATGGCACATGCTCATCAGCCGGGCCAAGGTGAGGAGTGGAGAGGACGTTCTGGTCCATGCCGCCGGAAGCGGCGTGGGCAGCGGGGCGATCCAGATAGCCAAGCTGGCCGGGGCCCGGGTCATCGCCACCGCCGGCTCCGACACCAAGGTGGAGAGGGCGAAACAGATCGGGGCCGACGAGGCGATCAACTACTCCAAGGAGGATTTCCAGGACGCCGTTATCGGCCTTACGGAAGGGCGGGGGGTGGACGTGGTGATAGAGCACATCGGCGCCGAGACCTGGGAAAAGAGCATCGGCTGCCTGGCCTTCAACGGCCGCCTGATCACCTCGGGGGCCCACACGGGGGTCTACAGCCGGGTCAACATCCAGGAGATATTCATCAAGCAACTCTCCCTCATAGGCTCGTACCTGGGCACCCGCCACGAGTTGGCCCAGCTCCTGAAGGCGGTGGCCAGGGGCCGGATAACCCCGGTTATCGATAGCGTCTATCCCCTGGAGGGCGCCCACGAAGCCCACAGGATGATGGAGGAGCGTAGGCAGTTCGGCAAGCTGCTCATCAAGCCCTGGCTGAAATAGGGGCGCAGGGTATGCACCCCTGGCCCTTGGACCAAACCTGCTACGAAGGCTGCCCACTGCCGAAGGTCAAGAACACCTCCACCCCCCACTAAAGATCGCCCCGGGGGTTGCGGTGTCACACCTTCGGGTTGAGGGAGAAGTCCCTCCACAAAAACCGTTATCCAAGAGACGTTACTTCACCCCGACACCTTTGGGGAAGGGCGCTCCGAAGTAAAAGCGGAGGGGCGGCCCGACAATTGGGGACGCCCCCC
>JADFJI010000115.1 GCA_022566235.1 Chloroflexota bacterium | reverse complement strand
AGGACACGCGGTTGACGCTCACGTGCTCCCCTGCTGTAATGGATATGGTCATTGGGCGTGTCCGTATGTGGCTGGATTCCAGCATCTGTCCCTCTTACATTGGTCAGTACTTGTGGGGCTGTAGCTCAGCAGGGAGAGCACCTGCTTTGCAAGCAGGGGGTCAGGGGTTCGAATCCCCTCAGCTCCACCAACGTTTCCAATATGTACTAACTCTTCTTCAGGTCTCAGCGTCAACTCAAGAGGCGGCACAGGTAGAGTGTATTCCACGGTTACTTCTGGATCCCTCCAGAAGATTCGCTTGACGAAAGACTTCAGGAACTCCCTCCGCTCTTCAGCCGTTCCCACTTCTAAGATTCTCCCCAGGTCTTTGATATAAACCATCACCTGTTCTGCATCGATCTGCTCCACGATCTCCTTTTCCAGTGCTTCGTAGAGTCTTTCCAGGCGACTATCGATTTGGCTGCGCTCGCGCTCTAAGAGGGTGAGCCGGCGCCCCCGGACCCGAGGGCCTGGAGATTATCACGAGTGAAGTCCGGGAACGGTGGGTCACGCGGGCCCAGTTTTTAGATTGGCAAAAGCAAAACTCTTGACTGCTATTGGCTCATTTGAGATTATCAGAAGGAGGGTGCCGCATATGAGTGATGACGGTGAGGTTCTTGTTGCCCAATTGCAACAGTTAGTTGGTACCGAAATGACAGTGACTGCCCAGGAGGCGGTAGGACGGGCCTTCATCCGGCAGTCCGCACTGGCCATCGAGGACGACAATCCCCTGTACCACGACGAGGAGTATGCTCGTGGAACGCGCTACGGGGGCATCGTGGCGCCTCTCACCTACGTCTGCGAGACCTGGCAGTATCTGGTGGGCGACCTGGACGAGACCGGCGGGCCGGCACGCCGGATCCGTCTGCCCGTGGGCACGGAGATTCGCGGAGGCAACGAATACGAGTTCTTTCAGCCCTTCCGTCCCGATGATATCCTCACAGCCCGCTGGAAGGTGGTGGATGTATATCAGAAGCAGGGCAGGACGGGCAGCCTGATTTTCCTGGTCTACGACATTACATACACTGATCAGCGCGGAGAGCGCCTGGCCGTCAACCGCGAGTGGCTTGTCTATCAACTCCCGCTTCTACAGTAGGCATCGTTCCCTGACCCCCCATGGACCAGCATCAGCCATACAAACCTCTGGCAGGCGTAACCGTCCTTGAGTATGGCCATTATGTGGCCGGCCCCTACTGCGCTCGCCTGCTAGCCGATGCCGGGGCCCGGGTTATCAAGGTGGAGCCACCCCGGGGCGATGTCTCGCGTCGGCGTGGCCCCTTTCCCGGCGACCTGCCTCACCCAGACAAAAGCGGTTTATTTCACTATCTCAACGCAGGGAAAGAGGGCATCACCCTGAACCTTTTTCACCCCACTGGGCGCGAGCTTTTACGTGGGCTGCTGAAGCATGCTGACATCTTTGTGGAGGACAGTCCGCCAAAGATAATGGAGGAGTTGGGGTTGGAGTGGAAATCCCTTCACGGGCTGAACCATCGACTTATCGTCACCTCCATCACCCTCTTTGGACAGGATGGGCCCTACCGCGACTACCAGGCCGACGATCTGATTCTCGCCAACATGGGAGGCCTCGCCTATGGCACCCCCGGCTTTCCAGATGAGACCGTTGGGGGCCTTGAGGAACCGCCCCTGAGTTCGGCAACATCGGTGGCCGGGTTCACCAGCGGCGTTATGGCCGCCTCGGCGACGTTTATGGCCCTACTTGCCCGACTGCAGACTGGCCAGGGCCACCACGTGGACGTGTCCCAGCAGGCCACCGTGGCCGCGCTAATGACATGGGATGTGGCCACGGCCTCTTATTTAGGGGTGCCAAAGGGACGGCCTCCTAACCTGGGGCCGGGCCCCATGCCCAACGTCTATTTGCCCTGCAAGGACGGGTACGTGGCTATTGTGGCATTTATCGATCACCACTGGCGAAAGCTGGTGGACATCATGGGCAATCCCGAGTGGGCCCAGACTTCCCTCTTTGACACCCAGGCCTCCCGTGCCGAATACTGGGATGCCCTCCTTCCCAATTTGCAAAAATGGGTCATGGTCCACACCAGGGAAGAGATCTTCCAGATGACGCAGCCAAGAGGAGTTCCCTGCTTCCCCGCTTTGGAGGTGGGGGAGGCGGTGGACTCTGACCAGGTGAGGGATCGCCGTTTTCTCAGGGAGGTGAGGTTGGATGGCAGCGCCATCGCTGGCATGCCGCACAATCCCCTTCGGTTTTCCCAAGGGTACGCCACTCCCAGCAGGCCGGCGCCTCGCCTTGGGGAGCACACGGTGGAGGTGCTGGAGGAGTTCCTGGGGTACGATCGCCAGGCTATTTCGCAGATCCGCGCAATGGGCGTGACGTAGGTGTCCAATGACCGTTAGCAGGCTTCCATTGGATGGGGTCAGGATACTCGATCTTGGGCAATCGGTGGCTGTCCCTGTGGCGACGCTATGGCTGGCCTACATGGGGGCCCAGGTGGTACGCATCGAAAGCAGGGACCGAGGGATTACCATGCGGAACTGGCCCCCTTTCGCCAACGGCATTCCCGGGCAGAACCGAAGCGGCCTTGGCAATCTTTTTGCCTGCAATAAGCTAAGCTGCACCCTCGACCTGTCCAAGCCCCTTGCAAGGGATTTGGTAAGGGAACTGGTGTGCATCTCCGATGTGGTGGTGGAGAACTTCTCTACAGGTGTTGCGGAGCGCATGGGCTTTGGGTATCCAGAGCTATCCGCCCTGCGCCCAGACCTGATCATGGTTTCCCTGGCAGCCTTCGGCCGGAGTGGGCCGATGAAGGGGGGTGTGGGGTTCCACAGTGCCGTGGCCCTCTTCAGCGGGCTGTCTGCTATTACCGGTTACCCAGGTGGCCATCCGCGCATTCCAGGCTCCGTCCTGCCGGATGTGGTCAGTGGGACCTACGTGGTTCTGGCGTTGGTCCAGGCCCTCTATAACCGAGCCATGACCGGTCAGGGCCAGTACGTGGAACTCGCTATGACGGAGAACATCATGAGCATCATGCCCGAGGCGATAATCGACTACACCCTCAATGGCCGACAGCACCGGCGCATGGGAAACGGTGATATCGCCAAAGCCCCCCACGGCATCTATCCCTGTCGCGGCGACGATGCCTGGATCAGTATCTCCGTGGAGGACGAAGCTCAGTGGGAGGCACTCTGCCGCTTAGCGGAGCATACCGACTGGTTGGAGGATCACCGCTTTGCCGGCGCTCTGGCTCGCTGCTACCACCAGGAGGACCTGGACCGGCTTTTGGCAGAGTGGACCCGACGAGGAGAGCCCTATGAGCTGATGCACCTGCTCCAACAGGCGGGTGTTCCTGCCGGCCCAGCTCTCAGCACTAAAGGGCTCCTGGAGGACCCTCACCTTCAGGCCCGAGGCGACATAGTCACCACCGATCATCCGGAGGTGGGGACGCGGTCTATGATAGGGATTCCCTGGCGCATCAGCGGCCTTCCCCCGGTGGAGTATAGACCGGCTCCCCTATTTGGTCAGCACGTCTCCTTTGTTCTGGGCCAACTCCTTGGCCTGCCGGAGGGGGAGATACAGCGCCTGGTAGATGAAGGAGTCGTTGCTTGAAGGAGATAGCCGTGGAGATGAAAACATTGTACTTCGATGATGTCAAAGAGGGGGATGCCATCCCCTCCATCACCAAAAACATCAAGCTGATGAACATGGTGATGTACCAGGGGGCCACCTGGGACTTCCACCGCTACCACTACGATACAGAATTCGTCCAGCAAAAGGGATTTGCCAAACCCTTTCTGGATGGCCAGATGCTGGGCGCCTATCTGGGGCATTTCCTCACCGACTGGACAGGCGTTGATGGCACCATCAAGAAGCTGGGCTTTCGCTTTACCAACTTAGTGTACCCAGGGGATGTACTCACGTGCAGGGGACGGGTGATTCGTAGGTCGCAGGAGGGAGACCAAGGGTTTGTAGAGTGTTACCTGTGGATAGAGAACCAGAAGGGGGAGCGGGTGTTGGATAAGGGCACGGCTCTGATCATACTACCCCTCCGCGGCCAGGAGCACTAGAACCTGGTCTGCTGAGGGCTTTATTGAAATTATCTCGCTACCCGCTACTAATGGTATTGACCATGTAATCAGTGGGTGGGCGTGGGGTTAGAGTTTAACAGGCGTAGGACTACTCTAAATGGAGGTCCCAGTGAAAGTATTTGCCGATATCCGTCCACAACGTCTGGCTGAGGTTCCTGATGCGGTACGGCGCATGGAAGCTATGGGATTTGACGGTGTGAGCTTTGCTGAGTTCACCGTTCCGCCGACTCTCTCTAGCCTGCTGGCAGCGGAGCACTCTTCTAACCTGAAGATCATGACCGGCGTCTTTATCGCCTTTCCACGCAGCCCGATGGCCACCGCCTACGACGCCTGGAACCTCCACGACATTTCTAAAGGCCGTTTTATTTTGGGGCTGGGGCCTCAGACTAAGGGGCACCTCACCCGCAGATGGGGGATGGAGTTCCTTCCCCCGGCCCCCCGAATGCGGGACTACATCCTAGCACTGCGGGCCATCTTTACCTGTATGCAGGAGGGCACCCCCCTCTCCTATGATGGACGCTACTACCGATTCGATCGCATGACCCCGGCTTTTAACCCCGGCTCCAACCCCTATGGGTTGGTTCCCATTTATATTGCAGGCATCAACGAGCACATGTGTCGAGTGGCGGGAGAGGTGTGCGACGGCCACATTGCCGCCGACCCAGTCACCGAGAAGTTTACCCACGAGGTGATTTTGCCCAACCTAGAGGAGGGGGCCAGGCGCGGTGACCGTTCTGTCAAAGAGTTGGACATAAGCGGTGGTGGCTTTATTGGTTGTGGGGCCACTCAGGAGGATCTCCGAGTGGTGAGGGAAAAGGTCCGCGCCCGAATCGCCTTCTATGCCTCCACCCCCACCTACAGCTCGGTGCTGGACCTGCACGGTTGGGGAGAGATTGTTCCCATCCTCCACGACATGTCCCTGCGGGGTGAATGGGAGAAGATGCCCTCCCTCATCACCGACGTCATGCTGGAGCATTACGCTGTAATTGGTACGCCCCAGGAACTGCCCCAACTCCTCAAGCGGCGCTACGGTGGCTATGCCACCCGGCTGCACCTGTACCAGGATTGGTTTGTGGGGGTCACCGATCAGCAGCTCGCCGACTTGGTTCGGGGTATCAAGGCCATTTGAAGGGAAAAGGGCCATCCATGCTAGGAACCGATGCCCGGTACCGCCCGTCGGACGGTGCCTAGGTAGGTGCATATCTCCGCAAGAAGTGCGCTACGACCCGAATCCAGCATCGGCCAGATCAGACATCAGCTGTCGGTAGAAGCCAAACAAAATAGTCATACCTGACCCACGCCTCCGGTACTCCCTGGAATCCCCTGACTATTGTGTGATATCCATACGCCCAATACCATGTGGCTCTGCCAGAGTCGAGGGCGGGAACCGCTCCGTGAACACGATTAGAAGAAGCCGCCTAGCACATTCCGGTTCTGGCCTATCGGCAAATTGGGTGCGGGGATGGGGGGTTCGAGGAGGATGGAACCATACCAGAAACACGGGATCGAGGTATTACTGGCGGCTTAAAACGCAGTCGGCAGCTCCATCTCATGTGCGACATCGCCCCAGGGTGCGCCAGGTAGAACTGCCACAGAGTGTTGTGGTCAGGATGCCAATCCCCGTCCGACGCAGCCCAAGGCGAGTCGCTGACCGTGCGCAGCTGTAGGAATATATCCGCGCCTTACGACCTGCGCGATGTTCTACTGGGTATGCACCTCAGCGGGCGGCCACGGACGCTAAACCCTGCTTAACAGGGGATATGTCAATACCTCCCGTGTCAGTTTGTAGGCGTCGTGTACCGAAAGGACGGCCAATCCAGCCCATCGCACGAGGAATCTGTCACGGGCGACTCCGCCGAGCAGTCTTGAGGCGCGCATTCGCTCGGCCCGATCAGGACCGGGGAGCACATCCCGTAGCAACCCGGTAACAGCCATCGGCAGCGAGCTTTGCTTCTTCATGCCGTGGGCCTCTCCAACGCATTGAGGCTAACAAGACCAGTTAAAGGCGCAGAGCATCGTGAAGTTGATTTTCCCGGTAGGGACGGATCGGTGATTGGCTGACCGTAGGTCCCAGGCCCGGGCCGCCGCCAGGCCACTGATACCCCTTAAGACCTAATCATTCACCATCTCGTAGTAATCCCTGATGCCCCATGCGTGCCTGTTAGACGCAATCCTGTGGTTCGTTATCTGGTTTGTTGCTGAGGCTGTCCTTGAAAGCGTTGGTGGACCTAAGGTGACAAAATGTAAAACTTTTAAATCAACGTTTACCCTAGCAGCTTAGGTGTCCAACCACCAGTTCTAATCCCTAGACCACCTTAGATTAACTTGTAGGGTGGTACCTCACGCTAATTGCCACATCTGGCCGTTTGGCAAATGTAATATACGATTGCTGAACTCGGGCAACCGCTCAAGAGGTCACATTCATCAACTATGGTGGTTATGGCCGGTTTGGTAGTTACCGATTGATTCCCACGCGCCATGGATGGTCTGTCCACTCCCGAGTGCGATGCGCCTTTCAGTGAACCAGACCCCGCTGCTCCTTCGTCGCGCCCTATCCTCCGACTTAGTTGGCACCGGTCGGTCAAGCGTTCCCCTGTCTAACAGCAGCTTTGACCGAGGATCCAGCGGCGTGTGAACGAAGCTGAAATTCAATAAGCCGACTTAGTTCATCCAAGAGGTCAGGGTCGAGTTTTCGGAACGGGTTCTCGTGCCGACTTAGATAAACTCCGTACCAGCGTTCGAAGTTTACCTGTTGCCCGCTCGAACTGTCCTGGCCTTGCGCGGCGGACTCTGGCAATTGCCCCTTTGCCTCGATGACGAAGGCGAGTTTTCGAACCACTCGCTCCGTTTGGTGGGTTGGCTCGAGTAATCTACGCTCATGGACTGCTCGACCCGCGCCTCGGGCTGGCGGTCAGCGGCTGGCGGGTCTTGCTGGAGGAGGGCGCGGATCCCAACGCGGCCGACGCCAGTGGGATTACCGCCT
>JADFJI010000114.1 GCA_022566235.1 Chloroflexota bacterium | reverse complement strand
GGGGTACGCTTGCCTCAGCAGGTCTACTACGCCTGTCAGGTACCGGCTGGCCGGGCTGAGGATGCTAACAGTCCATCGATAACCGCGGGCGTGGATGCCGTCGGCTGAGCCGCCATGGTTCCACAAAACCTTCCCCAGCTCCTCGGCTACCCCGGCAGCCGCTATCGCCAGGCCGCTGGAGTAAGGGCCCAGCAAGAGGTCGACTCGCTCCTCAACGATCAGACTCCGGGTCAGCTCCCTCACCCGAGCGGCACTGCTCTGGTCGTCGTGGTGGGCAAGGGACAGAGGCAAGATAGCGCCGAGGTCGCCAACGAAGACCCCACCATGGGCGTTGGCGTCCTCCACCCAGGCTTTGACTCCTTGTAGCGCCTGTTTTCCCTGTACCTGAAACTGGCCTGACAGAGAGGCGCACATACCGACCCTGATGGCCTGGCGAGACCGTCCTGCACTGGTCAAGAGGGTGCTCTCTTCAGCAGTCTATGCGTCCACAGGGGCTTGCAACAAGCCAGCTGCAGGCCTACTTTTTGGGTCGGAAGAGGCCGAAGGAGCTGGTGTAGCCGTGCAGGAAGGTGGTGCCGCTCACCGGGCCGATCTCCCCGTTGCAGAAGAAGCCCCCCAACGGCACAGCGCCCAGCTTTTCCCGGAACACGTCCGTGTCGTGGTTGGGCCGGCCGTAGAGGTACTGGCCCCGGCCCAAACAGGAGAACAACAGGGCTCCTGGAATCTCGTTCTCCCGGTTTTCGTCGGCGTACCGGCTCAATACGGCCAGCAGGTCGTCGGTGGATGTCTCGGCGTCGCGCAGGTGGAACTGGACCAACTGCCCTTCCTTGAGCGTCTCGCCGATGGCCAGGCCGCCGGTGTTCGAATCCATCCCCATCACGTTTCGGATGAGGAAATCCCCTTGGACCGGGTTCTCGATCAACTCGTCCATCACCACCCCTAAGAAAAGGGAGTGCCCCAACAGTTCGCGGTCCCTTTCCGGCAGTTCCTGGAACATGCTTCGCAGCACTTCCATCGGCGGTTTGCCCTCCAGTTCCAACAACATGTTGCGGTCGCTCTTGGAGATACGCATGGATCGGCCGATGGGACGGCAACCCTGGGCCACCACCGTGTCCACGATGATATTGCCGTCGAGGGCCAGGCCGATTGCCCCGGCGCGGAAAACTTGCTCGTCCAGAAACAGGGCATTCCCTCCCTGTTGGCTGGCGCCGCTGGCCAGGCCGCCGATCTTTGTGGCCTTGGGAAATGCATAGTCCATCCCAATCAACAGGTCTTGAACCGGGAAGGAATAAGGGTCGGCCAACATGACAAAGTGGGGGTCACGGTCTGCGGTTACTCCAATCAGAGTCTCCCATTTGTCGGGGCCGGCGTCCATATCGGGAAGCCCATCGGCTTGAAGGTGAAAGGGTTTTATGTCGACATCGGGGAGGATGGCGGCGGTTATCGAAACTCCGGCCCGCTGCTCGATCTCAAGGCCATTGCCGATCACGCCTCCCCCCGAGCAACCAAACACGTGCCTTGCGCCCAGCTTTTCGCCCATCAGCTCGGCCACCCGCTCGTATGAGTCCTGGTAATGAGGCGATATGAAAGTGATCGCCAAGTCCAGAGTCTCATTTCCCACCGAATTTTTTATCGCTACGCCGCATTCGGCAATGGCGTCGTCTAAGGTTGGTTGTTCAGATACCGCGGAGGTCCATTTCATACCTAATTCCCCTTTCGGCAGCCTTTCCGCCATTGGGAAAGTATATCAATGCCTGACGCCAATTGCGATTTTAACGCCCTCCTCGGTTTACTCGGCAATTATCAGCTTTACAAATTCCTCCTTCTGGAGCAACGCCGTAGCGATCGCCGTTACTCCAGCAAGGAGCTCAGGTTGCACGAATTCGAGGGTGTCGAGCTCGGAGTGTATGCGGGAGAAATCGTCTGAGTAAAACATCAAGAAGGGCACTCCGGCGGCTTGGAAGCTGGCAAAATCGCTGGAACCTCCGCTAATGCCCCGGGTCACGGCAACATCGATGCCGATCTCTCCCCCCAACTCCGAGGTCAGTCCGGTGAAATCGCGGTTTCCGAATACGCTGACGGCCCCGCTGCCCAAGGCGTCAAAATTCAACATAACCTTGGTCTTATCCAGTTCCCCGTCACTCAGCGATTGGACGTAGAATTGGCTCCCCAACAGGCCTAGCTCCTCAGACCCGAAGGCGATGAACTTCACGGTGATAGGCAGCTCCTCGTCCTGGAGTTCCCTGGCAATGGCAAGGAGAACTGCCGTGCCCGATGCGTTGTCATTGGCACCTACCGTATCAATAATAGTGTCGAAATGAGCTCCGACCACTACAGTCTTAGATTCATCGCCAGGCTTTGTGGCTATAACGTTCCTGCTATCGACGGATTCCATCACTAACCTGACATCCAGAACCACCTCACCCTCTCCCAGCAGGTCCAGAAGATGCAGGCCGTCCCTCTGGGTTATGGAGAGGGCCGGTATATCGCCCTGAGCGGCCAGTGTGCCGCGGAAGTTATCCGGTTCGTTGTTGTATATTACAACAGCCGAGGCCCCGGCGGCCTGGGCGTTCCGCACCTTGACTTCGAAGGTGAGTTCACCCCGTCGTATTAAGGCGATCTTGCCCTCCAGCCCTCCTTCAGGGAAGTCCTCCTCGTACCCCAGTTCCACGAAAACCAGAGATGCCACCACCTCTGCCGTTCCCGTCAAGCCCAGGAAGTTAGATTCCAGAACCTCTTCATCAGGGCTGGCAATGATCAGCCACGGCCTATCGCGGGAAAACCTATCGACCAAGAAGTTCTGGATCTCGACTTCATACCCCATAGCTTCTAGCTCAGCAGATATGAATTCGGCGGCTGCCAGCTCCAGGTCCGTAGCAGACTCCCTGGACCCGAGGTCTTCTGTCAGATTTTTCACGTATTCGAAGGCGACGTCGGCGAGATCGGGCAGGGCCACGACAGGAGTCGGGGATGGTGTCGCCGGAGGCGTCAATATGGAAGGAGCGGTGGGTGCGGGCGAGGGCGCAGCCACTGTGGGAAGGGGGGTTGGAGGCCCGCCCGTCGTTGTCGGGATAGGGGTGGCGCTGGAAGCACCACAGGCCGCCGCCACCAGCAGAGGTATCAGGGCCAGGAGTACTAAACGCAACCTAGGCATGTCTGCTCCGAAAAGGGGGATGCGCGCCCAGTAGATGAGACGATAATCGAAGTGAGGCTCACGAGTTATAAAACGGACGCCGAATACAAAAGTTGTAGTGGCGGAAACTCACCGAGACTCGGAACCCCTTCAAGAACCAGTACCAGGACTAGCCATCAGGTGGCGCGCCCTTAGGGATGAAGTTGCCGGGGCTCAGGTCTTAGCAGGCCCCCTGGCCGATTTCTTAGGGGCACCTGTGTATTTCTTCTCTGGGAACAGGTCCTCGCCGGGACCGCCCCCTTCGCCCGCAACAGTGCTAAAGGGTTCCTCTCCTGCCTCCATCCTGCGAAGAAACTCTTCGCTGACGAAGAACATTCATATGCAGAAGCCATCTCTGGTTATGTCCTCGTGATGCCGCTCGCAGGGACAGATCTTCATGCGATCCCGGTCCGGGTCGCCCTCTACGATCATTCAGGGACAGTATCTGTAGCCGAACTCGACCTCGTTCTTTGCCAGCCCCTTCTGCACCTCTTCTACGATATCGGCATCTGGATAGAACTCGTAAGCCCCCTTCTCAACGTATTTCTCGGACATACGTTTGGCGCCCTGAAAAGCCTGCTCGAAGGTCTTCTGTTTCTTCAAAGGTCCCCCCTCTAGTACAGCACCCATTATCTTACCATAGGTTAGATGCCCGGCCCCATGGCACGGTTCCACTGCTATACCATCACTAACCCAAGCCATAGAGGCACCCTACCCCGATAGCACTACACACCCCAACTGTGAAGGGCTATAATCAAAACCCGTTCCCCGGTGAGCGGATGTCCACCAGATGAACCAAAAGATAATCGAGCAGTTCGGCAGGCAGGCCAACGCGTACTATCAGAGCCGGTATCACTCCAGCGGCAAGGACCTGGAAACCCTGGTGAAGCTGGCCCGGCCCGTCGAGACGGATTTCGTCCTGGACCTGGCGACGGGGGCCGGGCACACCGCCTTCGCCGTGGCCAAGCACGGTGGGCGAATCATAGCCACAGACATCACCTCAAGGATACTGGACAGGGCCCGGGAAGCCGCGACGGAGCGCACAATAACCAACGTGGAGTACCTTCTTTGCGATGCTCAAGCCGTCCCCTTCGCCGACTCCGCCTTCGACCTGGTAACCTGCCGGGCCGCCCCCCATCACTTCAGCCGGATAGAACCGGCCATGAAAGAGGCCTACCGAGTGCTCAGACCCGGCGGACGTGCGGTGATAATCGACTCAGGAGCGCCCGAGGACTCAGGACTTCACCGATTCCTGGACCGTATCGAAAGGATCCGGGACCCGAGCCACAACCGGCGCTACTCCCTCTCCGAATGGCGGGGTTTGTTCCTGTCCTCGGGGTTCGAAATAGAGCACGCCGCCTTAGAGGAGGACGTTTACATGTTCGACTGGTGGATGAAGGTGGCCGGGGTGAGGGACGATGCGCGCCGGGAGATAGAGCACGCCATCATAAAGGCCACCCCGGAGCAGCGGGAATACTTTCGATTCGATATCCAGGACGGGAGGGTGGTGTCCCTGCGGAGCGACCGGGTCATCATCAAGGGCCGGAGGCCGCTGTAGCAAGCCTCTGTATGTAGGGCCCAGACTCGTAATGGTAGAGTAGGATATCACAGCGTGGCCGGCATGACCTTAGTAAGGAGGGACATATGGTCGAGAAGGGTTTGAACAACTGGGGAAGATGGGGCCCCGAGGACGAGATAGGCGTCCTGAATCTGCTCAGGTCCGAGGAGTCGGTCCTCAAGGCCTTCAGGCTGGTAAAGAAGGGCAAAATCTACAGCCTGGCCGTGCCTCTTGAGAGGGACGGGCCCCAGATGCCCACTTTCCACAAGACCTGGCGGGTCTCTCATGTAGGACAATTTGAGGACCCTGAGCTGAGCATCATCGACGACGTCATCATCATGGAGACCCACTCCGGGACTCACATAGACGCCCTGGGACACGTATGGGCCGAGGGAAAATTCTACAACAATTTTTCAGATAAGTACGCCAGCAGTCAAGGCGTGGCCCGGGTAGGCATAGAAAACGTCGGGCACATCGTAGGCCGGGGCATCATGCTGGACATCCCTGCCTATCGGGGCGTCGAGCATCTGGCCGAAGGCGAGCCGATAACGCCGGAGGACCTGGACGGAGCGGCCAAAGCCCAGGGACTAACCCTGGAGCCGGGGGACGTCGTACTGATTCGGACCGGCTGGTACAAGCTCTTCTACCAGGACCGGGCCCGTTGGGAGACCTCTTTCCCGGGCCCAGACGGGTCGATAGTCCCGTGGTTGAAGGAGCACGACGTGTGCGCCATCGGCGCAGACCAGCCCACCTGCGAGCTGAGGATCAAGGTGGGCAGCCGGGAGGGGGGCCTTCCACTCCATAGATACGCCTTGAGGGACCTGGGCGTCTACATCCTGGAGAATCTGGACCTGGAGGAGCTGGCCAGGGACAAGGTGTACGAGTTTCTCTTCATGGGGGCGCCCCTGCGCATCATCCACGCTACGGGCTCACCCTGGAATCCCCTGGCCTTCGTCTAGGGACCTGGGGCCACAAACAGAAACCCCGTCCTCCTGGGGATTCAAGTATGTAGCCCCGGCAGGGTTTTGGGTAAAGGGCCAAAGTGATTTAACAACACTTTAGGTGGCAACTAGAGGCTATAAATGTTTTTTGTAGAACCTCCCCCACCACCGCCTGTACCTGGTACGCCGCTAGAGGAATATTTGAAATCTGTCGGCGGGGCAAAGTTTTGGCCAAGCTGGGATCGACTTTGGAATCAACGTATCGGAGCCTATGCCGAATTACCACAGCCTCAAAGATATGGAATAGTTGTCGATGATCCGAAGAGGTATGGTGATGGTGAAGAGGTCTATGTTTTCCCGATAGAACTGCAAACTAAAGAGATCATTTGGGGAAAATTCAAAGGCCATCGAAGGGCTTTTGAAAAACTTGCAGACATAACCAAACCGGAGGACTCTGTTAGTTTTTCCCTTCTAACCGTGATGCTTTCCCTTTATGAATCAGGGAGAGTTGATCGCAGTCACATCCCATCTGACCAGTTTGAGGAATTCAAATTCTGGGACTTGCTCTTTGGCAATACTTTGACGTTTACCATTTATGGCAAGCTACCAGTAGATACACTTTTACAGGATTTAGTGTGCCCCATACCTTTGATGAAGGTGAAGCGGCGCTTGTGGCTAACGTCGACTTTCTCCGGCAGTGGGTATTGATGCGCTGGCACATCTGGTGCTCTGAGATAGGCATTGGATATCTGGTGTACGCTAATGGGCAACCAATTCACCATAGGACAGGTAGCGAAATAGGGTATCCCCAGAGTATCGTAGATCAGATAAAACCAGATTACTGGCTAAACCTAAACAGCTATCCACCTGCATTGGAGCCTCTTTCCTAGCTACTTGATTCTGGAGTTCAGTAAGAATGCAGAGCATAAAAAGGGCGATGACCATCGCCGGCTCAGACTCGGGGGCCGGGGCCGGGATCCAGGCCGACCTTAAGACCTTCGCCGCCCTGGGGGTCTACGGCACCTCGGTGATCACCGCCATCACCGCCCAGAACACCCTCAAAGTCGTCCAGGTGCTGGAGCTGCCCCCAGACCTTATCGCAGCCCAGATAGACGCCGTGATGTCGGACATCGGGGCCGATGCCGCTAAGACAGGGATGCTGGCCAACTCCGAGATCATAGGCGTGGTCGCGGAGAGGGTCAGAAGCCTGGGGATACCCAACCTGGTGGTGGACCCGGTGATGGTGGCCAAGAGCGGAGACCGGCTCCTCCAGGAGCAGGCCGTCCAAGCCTTAAGGGAAGCCCTGCTGCCCCTGGCCACGGTGGTGACCCCCAACATCCCCGAGGCCGAGGTCCTGGTTGGCTACGGCATCGAGTCCATGGACGACGTCCATAGGGCGGCCAGGGAGATAGCGCGAATGGGGCCGGCGAAC
>JADFJI010000113.1 GCA_022566235.1 Chloroflexota bacterium | reverse complement strand
TTATCGATAGGCTTCTCCCCTGTTCCAGTAAGCGGCTGCATATTTCGGATCCAGATCAATCGCCTCATTAAAACATTTGATGGCTTCCTCTCGTTTTTCCTGTTCTAAGAGGATTATGCCAGCATCAGTGAGCCTCTCCGGGCTTCGCTTAGTCTCGCTTGCCATAGCCCACCCCCACTATTCTGAAGGCGCATGAAATCAATCATCGCGAATAATAGTACGGTATTGTGATATTTTCAAACTCAGACGAAGTACTTGACCCGCTCTTTTTTGTACTCCTTGGTGCTGAAGAGGATGGCGTAGTCGGTGATGCCGGTTCTGGCCGATATCTTCTCGGCTATACGCCTGCACTTCTCCTCGTCCCTAGAGTGGACCATGCTGAACAGATTGTAGGGCCAGTCGGGGTAGGTGGGGCGCTCGTAGCAATGGCTCACCTGTGGGTAGGACGCGGCCACCTCACCCACCTCCTTTAACCGGTCCACGGGCACCCGCCAGCAGACCATGCCGTTGGCGGTGAATCCGGCCTTCTGGTGCCTGAGTATGGCGGCGAAGCGGCGCATCAGGCCCGTCTGCTGGAACTCCTCCAGCTTTTCGAAGAGCTCTGGTACGCTCATACCGAGGCGGCTGGCTATGTCGTCGAAGGGCCGGGGCTCCACGGGCAGGTCTTCCTGAAGCTGCCGAATGAACTCTTTGTCGGCCTCGGTCAGGGGGCCGTGGTCTTTGCGGGTGCTCTTGACCCGGGCCTCGGGCTCCAGGGCCTCCTCGTCCTTGGTCATGTCCAGCTTGACGCCGATCTTGAACAGGTACTTGGTGGGCAGCATCCTGTATTTCTCGGCCCCGGCCCTGGCGGTCAGCTTCTCCAACTCCACTTCGAGGTCTTGGCCAGGGGCGATGGCGAGGGTGAACCAGATGTTGAAGCGGTGGTCCCTCTTGTAGTTGTGGCTGACCCCGGGGTGCTCGCTTATGATCGCGGCCACCTGGTCCACCCGGTCCTCGGGGGCCGTTACGGCTACCAGGCAGCTTTTATAGCCGAGGCGCCGGGTGTCGAAGATGGCGTTTATCTCGCGAATTACCTGAGAGCGCTTGAGGCTGGTTATCATGTCCATCACCTCCTGCTCGGAGATGCCCAGGCTCTCTCCCATCGCGGCGTAGGGCCTTTCCGCCAGGGGGAAGTCCCATTGGAGAAGGTTAAGGAGCTTTTTGTCGAACTCGCTAAGCTCTCGTACTACTTCTGATACCATTTGTGACCTTCCTTTAATCTGTTCCCGCCCACCGACCCTTAAAAAATATACGGGAGCGCATCCGCCGTACCCCCACCATCCCGATACGTCGGGATGGACTCACCCATATCGATTAGTTTTGATAACAGACTAAGATTCAGAAGGGATTGGGGTGACGTGGAAGTTGTGATCGTAGAGGTCGTACACCCTATCCAACTCCTCCTGGCTCAGGTCCGGTAGGTCCGGGGCCAGGGCGAACTCCTCCAGTTGCACCGGGTCCGTGACCGTCAGCAGCACCGATGATACTGTCTCCTGGGCGAGAGAGAACTTCAGGGCGGCCTGCCCGATGGTGATGTCCTTGTCCCGGGTCAGGAAATCTATCTGGTCCACCTTCTGGCAACTCTCCTCCAGCCACTCCTTTTTTCTATAGCTCCGGTGGTCGGACTCGGGAAAGACGGTGTCTCTAGTCACCGTGCCGTCCAGGAGTCCGCTGGCGTGGGGGACCCGAACGAACAGCCCCGTGCCGCACTCCTTGGCGATGGGGAAGAAGGCCCTGGCCGGGTCCTGCTCCAGGATGCTGTAAATGATCTGTATGGAAGTGACCTTGCGCTCCCGCATAGAGGCCTCGCCCTCCTCGAACCAGCCGATATCGGGGCCGAGGGCCACGCCGTAATATCTTATCTTCCCTTCCTGCTTGAGCTTTTCAAGGGCCTCGAACACGTCATCCCGCTCGATGACGTCGATCCGGGGATTGTGGAACTGGTAGATATCTATCCACTCGGTATTCAAGCGCTGTAGGCTCTTCTCGCAGGCCATGCGTATGAAGTCGGGCTCGAATTTCTGGGGCTTCTCCTGATGGCGTATCCGAGATTGGAAGGTGTAGAAGTCGTATCCGAACTTGGTGCAGAGGACCACCTCGTTTCGCAGGCCCTGGAGGGCCTTGGCCACCACCTCTTCGTTCTCGCCCGACCTGTACTGATCGGCGGTATCGAAGAGGTTTATACCCAGGTCCAGGGCCTTATGGACCAGCTTGATTGAGTCCTCCTCCGAGACGTTGCCCCACCAGTTGCTCACAAGGGTCCAGGTGCCAAAGCCCGTCTCCGAAACCGCCAATTCTGTGTTGGGTATCGTCCTGTATTTCATGAAACTCTGTTAGAAATCCTCTCCTTCATGACTAAGTGATGAGGTGACTTGTCATTCTGTGATTGCTTTGTGAATTTCCTCTATTCTGGCTCGAAACTGGGAATCATCCAGGACGGGAACAGCATTAGATGCGTCCAAGGCTTCTTCCAGCTCAACCCAGGAGACGCAGCCGCCATACCGGGGCAGTACCGGCAGGGTCTTCGGCTCGGGGAGCCGGAGCACCCGCAGAAGGAGCACCGATAGCGGTTTCCTGGGGCGCCAGTTCAAACGGTAATGGGCATATTCGTTGGTGCAGATGTAGAAAGGAGATAGGGCGTCTACCTTCTCTGGCTCGGTGATCTCCAGCATCTCCTCGACCCTGGCAAGATTGGATATGGTCACGGTGCCGTTGTCCTCATGCCCGACGAGGGATTCCTCCAACTCCTGTTGGTACTCAGGTTTCAGCAGGTCCTGGCGTTGATGCTCGTAGGTCGGATATAGAAGGAACTGGCCTTCTTCGAGGACGAACCTCTTCTTCTGCTCCCGGATGCCGCCCTTCCTGATGAGAATGAGCTGATCACCACGGTCCAGGGCCCGGGTGATGACGGCCCACTCCTTGAGGGCCAGGTTGGTAGAGGCCATGCTATCTCCTGAGACCTTCATCCCTCAGCCAGCCTGATGCCTCTTTGGCGTGGTAGCTGAGGATCAGGTCGGCACCCGCACGCTTTATACCCGTTAGGATCTCCATTATTACCCTCCGCTCGTCCAGCCATCCGTTCCGGCCTGCGGCCTTGACCATTGCGTACTCGCCGCTCACATTGTAGGCGGCCAGGGGCAGGCTGAATGCCTCCCGGGCCCTGGAGATCACATCCAGATAGGCCAGGGCGGGCTTGACCATTATTATATCGGCCCCTTCCCGGATGTCCAACTCCAACTCCAGCAGCGCCTCCCGGGAGTTGGACGGGTCCATCTGGTAGGAGCGGCGATCTCCAAACGAGGGGGTTGCGCCTGCGGCCTCCCTGAAGGGGCCGTAGAATGAGGAAGCGTACTTGGCGGCATACGCCATTATGGGTGTTAGCTCGAAGCCGTTGTCATCCAGGATGGTGCGTATGGCCCCTACGGTGCCGTCCATCATGTTGGAGGGGCCGACGATGTCGGCACCCGCCTCGGCGTGGGATAGGGCGGACCTGGCCAGCAGCTCCAGGGTCTGGTCGTTATCGACGTATCCGTCTTCGATTATGCCGCAGTGGCCGTGGTCTGTGTACTCGCAGAGGCACACGTCGGTGATGACGATGATCTCCGGCACGGCCTCCTTAATATGGCCTATCGCCTTCTGGATTACACCCTGGGGGTCGCAGGCCTCGGACCCGACAGGATCTTTGGCGGTGGGCAGCCCGAAGAGGAGCACTGCCGGGATGCCCAGGCTGGCGACCTCTTCGGCCTCCTTGGCGGCCATGTCGATAGACAGCTGAAAGATGCCGGGCATGGAAGGGATCTCTCGCTTCTGACCGTAGTCGTGGGTTACGAACATCGGGTATATGAAGTCCTTGGGACTGAGGGTGGTCTCCTTGACCATCTCTCTCAAGGCCTGGGTGCGGCGCAGTCGTCTCAGACGCTGGATGGGAAACCCGGTGGCCTGTTGCCTGGTCAATTGGTCTACAGTGCTCTTCATCAACGACTCCTTACGTGCCGGACTAATTCCTCCACCAGTCCGGGTATAGTGTGGTCTGAGGCGACCACATCAACCTTCAGGCCCACCTCCTCGGCCGTTGCGGCTGTGACGGGCCCGATACATGCGATGCACACTCCGCCAAGGGGCCCCAGATCACCGTCGAGGATCCGGACCAGGTTTCTCACCGTGGAGGAGCTGGCGAAGGTTGCGATGTCCACCTCTCCGTCGGTAAGCCGCTTCAAGGCCCTGGGCGCGGTCTGGGCAGGGAGTAGGGCGCTGTAGGCCGGGGCCTCGTCAACTAGTGCGCCGCGGGCCTTCAGGCCTTCGACCAGCAGGGGCCTCGATCCCTCGGCCCTGGGCAGAAGGAAACGTGCGCCCCGGATGTCCATGCCCTCGAACTCCTCCAGGACCGCCTCGGCCACATACTTCTTCGGGACCAGGTGGACCCGGGCCCCTCTATCCTCGATGGCCCTGGCCGTCGCGGAGCCGATTGCGCAGGTCTTGGCGCCGTTGAGGGCGCTGATGTCGAGGCCCTTGGCCCTCAACCTGTCGAAGAACGCCTCCACTCCGTTGACGCTGGTGAAGACGATCCAGCTGTAGTCATCGATGCTGTCGATGGCCCGGTCCAGGGCGGCCACGTTCTCCGGAGACTGATGAATCTCTATGGCGGGCAACTCGATTACATCGGCGCCTTCTCGGGCAAGGCGGGCCGAAAGGGCGCTGGCCTGCTTGCGGCTTCGAGTAACCAGGACCGTCTTGCCGAAGAGGGGCCCGGCCTCATACCAGTTCAGCTCTGACCTCAATCCCGCCACTTCCCCGATGACGGCCACGACCGGGGGTGAAAAGCCTTCCTGCTTCGCCAGGCCTCCGATGTTCGATAGGGTCCCCTCCAGGGTCTGCTGCCGGGCCGTGGTGCCCCAACGGACCAGGGCGACCGGGGTGTCGGGGGCCCGCCCACCGGCGATGATCTGCTCTGCTATGGTCGTCAGATTGCCTATTCCCATTAATAAAACGATAGTGTCCCCGGCCCTTGCCAGACGATGCCAGTCTATGGACGATTCCTCTTTCTCCGGGTCTTCGTGGCCGGTGACGATGGTGACGGACGACGAGTAGCCCCGATGGGTGACTGGAATGCCGGCGTAAGCAGGGACCGCAGTGGCCGACGAGATCCCGGGGACGACTTCGAAGGCGACCCCGGCCTTGACCAGGGCCATCGCTTCCTCCCCTCCCCGCCCGAAGACGAATGGGTCGCCCCCTTTCAGTCTAACTACCTGTTTGCCAGCCCTAGCCCTGGCCACCAGAAGCTGGTTGATCTCATCCTGGCCCAGGGTGTGTCGCCCAGGGCCCTTTCCCACAAAGATTGTCTCGCATTCGGCTGTGGCGTGGTCTAACAGGACAGGGTTCACCAGCCTGTCGTAGACTATGACATCGGCCTCCTTGATGCGGTCCAGGGCCTTCACAGTGATCAGGCCCGGGTCTCCCGGGCCGGCCCCAACTAGAGATACCCGCCCCTTTTTGTTCATCTCTCCACCGATGCTATCATGCTGGCGGCCCCCAGGGAGTTCAGTTTCTCCGCGAGGACCAGTCCCAGTTCCTTGGAGGACTCACCGTTGCTTTTAACCTCCGCCCGTATGATCTGGTAGGTGGCCTGGTCTGCCACCATTCCCCTCAGGACCAGGCCTGCGTCCTCGTAGCAGGCATAGGCGGTGATGGGCGCCAGGCAGCCTCCACCCATACTGCTCAGGGTGGAGCGTTCCGCCTCTACGGCTCGCCGGGTTGGGGGATGATCGATAGGCCCGACGAGCCTCTGGGTCTCTTCATCATCGGCCCGCACCTCCACCGCCAGGGCCCCCTGGCCTACCGCCGGCAGGCACAGGTGGGTGGGAAGGTACTCGGTGATCCGGCCCTCCCAGTCCATTCGGACCAATCCCGCCGCCGCAAGGACCACCCCCTCGTACTGACCCTCCTCCATCTTGCGCATCCGGGTGTCGATATTACCTCGGATGTCCAGCACTTCGATGTCGTTTCTGGCCGCCTTTAGCTGGGCTTTACGCCGGGGACTTCCGGTGCCCAGCCGGGAGCCCGGAGACAGATCATAGAACGACGTACCCCGAGCGCTGATGAGCACGTCCCGGGGGTCGAGCCTGGGAGGGATGGCGGCTATGCGAAATCCCACTGGGTCCTCACTGGGCATGTCCTTCAAGCTGTGGACTGCTATGTCTATCTTTCCCTGTTGCAGATGGCTCTCCAACTCGGCTACGAACACGCCCTTGGAGCCGAAACGGGATATGGGAGATACCTTGTCTCTATCGCCCAGACTCTTTATCACCTGTACCTTGAAATCCCTTTCGGGGTACAGGCGCCTTAGCTCTTCCAGGACCTCGTCGGCCTGTTTCAGGGACAGAGCACTACCCCTGGTACCTATGACGATGGCCCGTTGCACTAGCCCGATTCCGAGGAGCCGTTCCTAAGAAAGGATAGAAGGCGAAGCTTGGCCTCTTTCCGCTTTCGCCCCTTGATCAGGTCCAGAAGCTTGCTGTCGATGGACCTTTGCCATCTGGATGGACTGATCTTGTGGCCCTCCTGCCTCAGCTGTTTTCTGACCTGGGCTAGAACGGTGGCCAGGCCACCGTACTCCGATGGGAACTGGGTCTCTATCTGCCTGCGGAGCCACCGGGCCAGGGCCGGGCTGGCGCCGGCGGTGGAGATGGCGAAGGTGATGTCGCCCCGACGTACGATGGAGGGTGCGACGAAGTCACAGTAATCTGGATCATCCACCACGTTTACTATAGCCCCTGCCTTCCGGGCCTCGATTCCGATGGAGCGGTTCAGGGGCATATCGTCGGTGGCAGCGATCAGGAGGTACACCCCGTGGCAGTCCGAGGCCTGGTATTCCCTGCTGATCTGTTTTATCTGCCCTCTTGCAGTCCGCCTTTCGATCCGGGGAGTTACCCGAGGGCTTACGACGGTGACCCGGGCCCCCGCCTCCACGAGGCCTTTTACCTTGCGCTCGGCGATTGGGCCACCCCCTATCACTGTGCAGGGCTTGCCATCGATATTGAGAAAGGCTGGATAGTATTTCGGCATACGATAATCTATGTAATTCTATATAA
>JADFJI010000112.1 GCA_022566235.1 Chloroflexota bacterium | reverse complement strand
CCACCGCGCCGATCCTGATTATGCCGCTTTCGTCCAGGTCGGCCAGGCTCTCCTCACCCACGTTGGGAATGTCCTGGGTGATCTCTTCCGCGCCAAGTTTGGTGTCCCGGGCCTGGACTTCGTGCTTCTCTATGTGTATAGAGGTGAACTTGTCCTCTTTCACGATGCGCTCGCTGATCACTATGGCATCTTCGTAGTTGTAACCCTCCCAACTCATGAAGGCGCATAGGACGTTCTGGCCCAAGGCCAGCTCGCCCTGGTCGGTGGAGGAGCTATCGGCGATGACCTGACCCCGCACCACCCTATCACCCTTCCGAACTATGGAACGCTGGTTGATGCAGGTGCCCTGGTTGCTGCGGACGAACTTGAGGAGGGGGTAGTGGTGCTCTTTGGCCTCATCGTCCAGCACGGTTATGTTCTGACCCGAGACGGAGACTACGTCTCCGTCGACCTGGGCCACCCGTACCTGACCACTGTACTTGGCTACATAGGCTTCCATGCCGGTGCCGATCAGGGGGGCTTCGGGCCTGAGGAGGGGCACGGCCTGCCGTTGCATATTGGAACCCATCAGGGCCCGGTTGGCGTCGTCGTGCTCCAAGAAGGGTATCAGGGCGGTGGATACGCTCACGATCTGCTTGGGGGACACGTCCATGAAGTCGACGTTTTCGGCCGCCTCGACCCTGAAAGTCTCTCCGAACCTGGCATCGATCTTTTCCGAGACGAACTGGTTCCGGTTGTCCAGCGGTGAGTTGGCCTGGGCTATGATGTACTTCTCCTCCTCGTCGGCGGCCAGATATTTTATCTCATCTGAAACGAAGGGTCGGATCTTTACCGTCATTACGGGGAGGTCGGCCAGCTTGGCGACGAGCTTCTTGTCTATCACTCTGCCTTTCTTGGCGATGGTCTTTTTCTCATCTGCTGATATAGCTTCTGCCAGGGTCTTGCCCAGCAAGACGGGATCATCGCTGGCCAGTTCCTTGACCACGCGGCGGTATGGGGTCTCGATGAAACCGTACTCGTTGATTTTGGAGTAGGTGGCCAGAGAGCCCAGGAGGCCGATGTTCGGACCTTCCGGGGTCTCGATGGGGCAGATCCTCCCGTAGTGGGAATGGTGAACATCTCGAACGTCGAAACCGGCCCGCTCCCTGGAGAGGCCCCCGGGGCCCAGGGCTGAAAGCCTCCGCTTGTGGGTGAGTTCGGCCAGGGGGTTGGTCTGGTCCATGAACTGAGATAGCTGGGAGCCTCCGAAGAACTCCTTGATGGAGGCGACGATGGGCCTGATGTTGACCAGGGCGCCAGGGACGGCGGTCTCCGGCTCGGTCAAGGTCATCCTCTCCCTCACCACCCGCTCCATGCGCAGGAGCCCGATACGGAACTGGTTCTGGATGAGCTCTCCCACCCCCTTGACCCGGCGGTTTCCAAGGTGGTCTATATCATCGACCCCGTCTTCACCCTTGTTGACCTGGATGACCTTGCGCACTATTGCCACCAGGTCTTCGTTGTTGAGGGCGCGATTGGTCAGGACCTGAAAAACCCTCTCCACCTTCTCCTCGGGCAGTAGTCTAGTAAGGGCCTCACGGTCAATTGTGCCTTGTGCGATGACTGGGTAGACCCGCTCGGCCTCATCCGCCTCGAGGCCTGCCACCTTCAGGAGGTCGGAGCCCAGGCGCTTGTTGACCTTGTATCGGCCCACCTTGCCCAGGTCGTAGCGGCGGACGTTGAAGAAGAGAGCATTTAGCAGGGATTGAGCGTTCTCGGCGGTGGGTGGCTCTCCGGGGCGCAGGCGCCGGTACATCTCTATGAGAGCTTCTTCCTGGGATTCGATGCCTGCGTCCTTCCCCAGGGTGCTCTCGATGTAGGACTGGTCGCCTTCCAGGTCTATGTCCTGGAAAAGCTCCCTTATCTGATCGGAGGTGCTGTAGCCGATACAGCGAAGCAGGGTGGTTATGGGTATCTTCCGTTTCCGGTCCACCTTGGCCGAGATGATGTTCTTGTTGCTGGTCTCAAGCTCCAGCCATGCTCCCCTATTGGGAATGAGCTTGGCGGCGCAAAGCCCCCTGCCGCTGGCGGGGTCTGTATCCCGGGTGAAATAGACGCCGGGAGAGCGGACCAGCTGGCTGACCACAACCCGCTCGGCGCCGTTTATGATGAAGGTGCCCTGGGATGTCATCAGGGGGATGTCTCCCATGAAAAGGTCTTGCTTCTTCACCTCACCGGTCTGCTTTACGACCAGTGAAACCTTTGCGTATAGAGGGGATGCGTAAGTGGCGTCCCGGGTACGGCATTCCGCCTCGCTGTATTTGGGGTCTCGGAACTCATATGAGGGAGTTTCCGGGTTTTCCAAATCACAAAAGTGGAGCTCGAACCTACCCCCTGCGAAGTCGGTTATTGGGGATACCTCATCGAATAGCTCCTTCAGTCCAACGCGGCGTAGCCAGTCGTAGGAGTCCAGCTGGACCTGGATGAGACTGGGTATTTCGAGGACATCGGGCAGTTTGGCAAAGGATCGTCTGCTTTGGGAGGGAAGCGCAGGCGCGGGTAGAGTGGATACCATGACGGTTAGCTCCTCCGGAAAAAGAGAATAGTTACCCTTGAGTTAGATGGGAATTGAGAACAATCGAGATGTTCGGGGAGGGACTAGGGGTGCTGAAGCGTGTGGCTTGCTGCATTCGAACTTAGAATGTAGCATTATTACAGAGCGTTGTCAATAGAATATCCTAAGTCTTTGAACCGATTTCGATGGAATCAACTTAATTTCTCCTGGATGACAGTTTCTGCTACAATGAGCGCCCATGATAATAGATTTTCATGCTCATATCTTTCCACCCCACATCCAGGCCAATAGGGCTCCCTATCTGGCCCGAGACCACACCTTCTCTCATCTCTATTCCGATCCCAAAGCCCGGTTGAGCACGGCCGATGAGCTGGTGGAGAAGATGGATGCCTGGGGCATCCAGGTGGCCGTAACCGTGAACATGGGTTGGTCAGTCCACGAGTTCTGTGTTGAGACCAATGACTATATCCTAGAGTCGGCCCGCCGCTTTCCTGATAGGCTGGTGCCTTTCTGTGTGGTGAACCCGGCTCTAGGGGACCGGGCGGTGGAGGAGGTGGAGCGGTGCGCAATGCTGGGGGCCAGAGGAATTGGTGAGCTCCATTCCTACGCCCAGGGCTACCGGCTGGACGACTCTAAGGTCATGGGGCCAGTGATGGAGGTGGCCCAGCGCCATGGGCTCATCGTCCTAACCCACTCATCAGAGCCCGTGGGACACGACTACCCGGGCAAGGGGACGGTGACGCCAGAGCAGCTTAGCGGATTTATAAACGATTTCCCAGATGCTACCATCGTATGCGCCCACTGGGGTGGGGGGCTTCCCTTCTACGCCCTGATGCCCGAGGTGAGGGAGTCCCTGAAGAACGTGTATTTCGATACCGCCGCATCTCCATTTCTGTACACGTCCCAGGTGTTCCCGACTGTTGTCGCGGCCATTGGCCACGAGAAGATACTCTTTGGCACTGATTACCCCTTGATCAGCTACAAGCGCCTCTTGGGACAGGTGGATGGGCTGGGGTGGCCTCAGCATGTGAAGGACGGGGTGCTTGGGGGCAACGGGGCGCGGCTTCTCGGGCTGTGATGAACAGGCATCAGCCTACTGCTCTTTGAAAACGTGTTTATCAGCGGAGTAATGCACGCCTGTACATCTCTTTAGTCGAGTTCGGGACACGCTTCGACCCGACAGGCCTTCCTTAAAGGGAGGAGGGGTCCGGGGCAGAGGGATAGGGATGGTAGGCGGGGGTGTCACTGAATATGGTTGAAGAGTTGAAAACCTTGCCCGATCTGTTGAAACCCGGGTTGCGCCTGGTGTTCGTCGGGATCAACCCTGGCAGCTACTCGGCCAGGAGGGGACACTACTACGCAGGCCCGGGTAACCTCTTCTGGTGGGCCTTGAACGAGTCGGGTCTGGTGGACCGGCCCGTGGGCCCCGAGGATGATGCCTCTCTGACTGGCCTGGGAATCGGGTTTACCGACGTGGTGAAGCGGCCCTCCAACAGTGCCTCTGACCTGAACCGCCAGGAGTTCAAAAAGGGGGCGGAAGAGCTGTTGAAGAAACTTCAATCGTTCAAACCGTGCCTGGTTTGCTTCAACGGCCTTACGGGGTATGCGCACTGCTTCGGTGGGAAGGTCCGCCCGGGCCTTCAGAAGACATCCCTGGGCGATTCCAAGATCTATGTGGTCCCCTCCACCAGCAGGCGCAACGCCCAATACCAGAGAGACCAGGTCCTTCGATGGTTCAAAGGCCTCCGGGCATGCTTGGACCAGTTGAAGTGCGAATCTATGACCCAGGCGGATGGTGGTGCTGGATAGGGGTGGAGATGAGGAACAGGTACGGGCCTTTATCGCCATCGAGCTGCCGTCTCAGATCCAGGAGCTCCTCGGACAGCACATCCAGAGGCTGAGGGCGGCGCTCTCGGGCCCGGTCAGATGGGTGGCTCCTCATTCGGTACATCTAACCCTCAAGTTCCTGGGCAACGTGCCCGGGTCGTTGGTCCCTACCATCGGAGACGCACTGGAGAGGGCGTGCAGGGGTACGGGCGCCCTGGAGCTGAGAATCGGGGCCCTGGGCTGCTTTCCCAACCCTCGCCGTGCCAGGGTGCTGTGGCTGGATGTGGAGGGTGACATGGAGATGTTGGTGCCTCTACAGGCGAGGATAGATGAGGAGATGGTGGCACTGGGATTTGATAGGGAAGGTCGTGCCTTCGTGCCCCACCTGACCCTGGCCCGGGTGCGGGGAGTTGGAATCGAGCCCGGAACTCTGGAGGAACTGATAGCCCGGTGGCCGGCTGGAAGGCCTGGGTTCACCGTTACGGGTGTGAGCCTGATGAGAAGCATCCTGAGGCCCGAGGGCGCTGTACACCAGAGGCTGTCCTTTGCGGGACTGAAGGATAGGGAGAGCCAGGAGAGGGCAACCCCTATTAAAAGAGAGGGAAAGCCCTGGAAATGAAAGCCACGGCCCTTGACACAGGAATCGGGCCCTCATATACTTGGGTTACGCCTCAGAGACGGACGGTTGTCTGAAAACCTGATAGCGAAAGCGCAATTGGCAGACTAAAAGGCAATAGCAACTTGGTGATACTCAGGACGGCTTGAGTGACATCAAGCCGTTCGTTTTTCTGAGAGCACCTTAACAACTGAATAGGACAGATCGTTCTGTCCGGGTCTTAATGTAGGTCAAGTTACTAAGGGCGCATGGTGGATGCCTTGGTGCCAAGAGCCGATGAAGGGCGTGGCAAGACTGCGATAAGCCTCGGTATGCTGTCTAGCAAGCTAAACCGGGGATTCCCGAATGGGGAAACCCTCCCCGATAGAATCGGGGAACTTCTGGCTGAACACATAGGCCAGATAGAGGTAAGCGGGGGAACTGAAACATCTAAGTACCCCGAGGAAAAGAGATTATTCCTTTAGTAGTGGCGAACGAAAGAGGAGAAGCCCAAACCCGTAGGTCTCAGTGGGCTGGGGCCCTATGCCCTACGGGTGTTGTAAGGCACGACTGTTCCGACCCCAGAAGGAGCGAGGAGTTACAAACCAAACCCTAGCAGAAGGTGGCTGGAAAGCCCCGCCGTAGAGGGTGATAGTCCCGTAGGCGAAAGGGAGAGGCTCCTGTCGTGTTCTTGAGTACCACAGGACACGAGAAATCCTGTGGGAAGCTGGGGAGACCACTCTCCAAGGCTAAATACTCTTGGCAACCGATAGTGAACTAGTACCGTGAGGGAAAGGTGAAAAGCACCCCGGGAGGGGAGTGAAATAGAACTGAAACCATGTGCCTACAAGCGGTCAGAGTCCCGATTTATCGGGATGATGGCGTGCCTATTGAAGAATGAGCCGACGAGTTAATCTGCGTGGCTGGTTAAGCATCTCTGATGCGGAGCCGCAGCGAAAGCGAGTCTGAATAGGGCGTGCGGTCCTTTCGCCTTCGGGAGGAGGGACGAGGTCGCGTGGATTAGACCCGAAACCGGGTGAGCTACCCATGGCCAGGGTGAAGCTCCGATAATCTCGGAGTGGAGGCCCGAACCCGTTACTAGTGCAACAGTATGGGATGAGTTGTGGGTAGAGGTGAAATGCCAATCGAACCCGGAGATAGCTGGTTCTCCCCGAAATGCATTTAGGTGCAGCCTTGGGGATTCAACCATGGAGGTAGAGCTCTGAATGGGCTAGGGGGCGAAAAACCTACCAATCCCAATCAAACTGCAAATGCCATGGTTCCACACCCCGAGAGTGAGACGGTGGGGGATAAGCTTCATCGTCGAGAGGGAAACAGCCCAGACCATCAGCTAAGGTCCCTAAGTAAAGGCTAAGTGTCAAAGGAAGTAGGGTCGCAGAGACAGCCAGGAGGTTGGCTTAGAAGCAGCCATCCTTTAAAGAGTGCGTAATAGCTCACTGTTCGAGGGATTCTGCACCGACAATGTACCGGGGCTCAAGCCTTTCACCGAAGCTGTGGCTCCCCGATTTATCGGGGGGGGTAGGGGAGCGTTCTCTTCATAGCCTTTGTCCCGGCGAGGGTCGGGGTATTGGTGCGTTGAAGTCCCGGTGTAAACCGGGATGGAGCGGAGAGAAGTGAGAATGTCGGCATGAGTAGCGTAAGACATGTGAGAAACATGTCCACCGTAAGCCTGAGGTTTCCTACGGAAGGTTAATCCGCGTAGGGTTAGTCGGGCCTAAGCCGAGGACGAAAGTCGTAGGCGATGGACAACGGGTCAAAATTCCCGTACCGCTGGTAGATCGCTTTAAAACGAAGGGGGGACGCAGAAAGGTAGGCGGATCGTGCCCATTGGACATGGCACGTCCCCAACCCCGGACCACGCCGGAGCAGGCAAATCCACTCCGGATATAGGTTGAGGGAAGGGGGAAGCTTTGATTTCGGTCAAGGCGACTCTGCTGAGCCCACGCTGCCAAGAAAAGCCTCGTCGTTATGGTGTATCAGCGCCCGTACCGCAAACCGACACTGGTGGGCGCTCCGAAATCGGAGAAGGTGATCGAGAGAACCCTCGTTAAGGAACTCGGCAAAATAACCCCGTAACTTTGGGATAAGGGGTGCCCTTGAGGGTGAAGACGCGCCTATATGGTGCCGATAGAGCTGGCTGCGCTGGCCTCGCTGACTTCGGTTGGCTGAGGCCT
>JADFJI010000111.1 GCA_022566235.1 Chloroflexota bacterium | reverse complement strand
GGGGCCTTAGTACGTGCCTAAAGAGTGGAGCCCGCGAAGGGATTCGAACCCATGACCTGCGGTTTACAAAACCGCTGCTCTACCACTGAGCTACGCGGGCTTTAAAGCTAAAATCGTCCTCTGGCCATTATATCAGGTATAAAACGAGGCCTCAGGCTGGCCCAAATGAGAGCTTCCCGTTTAGACCTCTTTATTCCTTTACGTAGCTCAGCTTCTCAGATACCTTGCCGTCTCTGACTCGGAAAATGTCTGATCCCCGAACCCTGCCCGGATTGCCGTCACAGTCCTTCCAGGTGAAGATATATCGAGTGACACACCTATCGCCTGCTGCGAACAACTCTTCCTCTTCGAAATATGCATCGTGAAACTCGGCGAAGAGGCTTTCCCAGGCTCCTCTAACCGCCGCCTGCCCCTCCAGCCGCTGGCCGTCTGGCGCTGGTGTAACGTCTTCGAATACACAATCTTCGGTCATAAGCGCCATGATGCCGTCAACGTCGTGACGATTAAAGACCTCGTCAAACCGGTTGATCGTGTCGATGGTTGCCCTGGTGACCGCGTCCTCTTTTAGCGCCAGTTGCATATCAATCTCCTAAGCTTAGACTATATTAATACCTAAATTCTGGTTAAGCCGGAATTTCCCGTTTCAAATGCCGAGAGCGCAAGCACAGCGTTATCCTGGATCAGGGCGATGGTAGTCTCAACCAGGAACCCCGTCAAACATCCCCTTGATCCAACAAAACCATCCCTCGGGCTGCAGGCACCGTGAGGTAGATTGCCGTTCCCGTGAGCTTATCTAGTTACACCTAGGACGAGCGGGTACTTATCACCCGGCCCTTGAGGCCTGAGGCTCCGTCAGGAGCGCCTCCAGGGGGGTGTCCTCGTGCTGAGGGGCGATGGCATAGAGCTCGATCTCGTTGCCGTCGGGATCGAATATGTAGAGGCCCTTGGTGTCGCCGTGGTCCCCGAATCCGGCTATGCTGACCCCTTTCTCCTTGATGCTGCTGTAGGCCTCCCGCAGATCGTCTAACGAGCCCAGCTCGTAGGCGAAGTGGTAGAGCCCTACCCGGGTGGCCTCAGGGCCTGGGGCGTCGTCGCCGATCCCCATGATGGCCAGGTCGTGGTCCACCTCATGGTTGCTCCTGAAGAACACCATTTTGTCGTCGTACCGGCCCTTGACCTCTAGCCCCAGGACATTGCTGTAGAACTCCTCTGAGCGTTTTACGTTCCTGACCCGGATCACCAGATGTCCCAAACGTTTTATCTTGATCATTGGATTTCTCCCCTTTGTTTCTTAAATATGCAACAGTTTCAGTATCCATTATAGCGCTCGATAGGTGCTAAATCCACAATCAACCCTTATTTAGGACATGTTTAGGAGGGTGTTGAAAAAACCTTTCGACCATCCCCCTGACCCCCTTCCTGACCAGGAAGGGGGAAGAATGATATTTGAGGGACACCCTCAAACTCCCGGCAATCCCGACACTCGGGACTACACACCCCATATTTCATTAGCCTGCTAGAAGCGGTTGTTGCCGGGGGACTGGCAAGAGGGGGTGAGGGCTGGCTTTTTGGTGCAATTTGCCAAGGCCGAGGGGAGGCTTGTATATTAGCCATCGGCATCAGACGCGGTACGAGGGTATCAACAGGGGGTGAATAACATGGTCAAATACGGTTACGCTCTGGGCGACAACATGGACCCGTCGGCGCTGATAGAGCGGGCCAGGATGATCGAGTCGGCGGGGTTTGACGTGGCCTGGTCCAACGAGCTGTTCACCTCGCCCTTCGTGCCCCTGGCCACCGTAGCCCCCCACGTCCCGAAAATCCATCTGGGCTCCAGCATCGCCTACGGCTTCACCCGCAGCCCCCTGGAGACGGCCATCACCGCCCTGGACCTGGATGCGATAACCGAGGGCCGGTTCATCCTCGGCCTGGGTTCGGGGGTACGGCGACTAAACGAGAGCTGGCACGGCGTCCCTGACTATGGGCGTCCGGCCCCCCACCTCAAGGAGTGTGTACAGGCGGTCAGGCGAATCATCGAGGCGATTGGAAAGGGAGAGCCGGTAAGGTTTGAAGGGAAGTACTACGACATAGATATGCGAGGCTGGGGCGGATCACGCCAGCCCGTGAGAGGACACATCCCCATTTTCATGGCGGCGGTGCGGGAGGGAATGACCCGGGCCGCGGGCGACGTGGCCGACGGGATACTGGGGTTTCCCATGTGGTCGCTAAAATGGATAAAAGAGGTGATCCTTCCCAACGTGGCCATCGGCCTGAAGCGCTCCGGCAGGGACAGAAAAGAGATCGAGGTTTGGGCCTCGGTGACGGTGGCCATCACCGGGGACAAAAAGCAGGGCTATCTGGACGCCCGGGGGGTGCCCGGGTTCTATACGACGGTCCGCACCTATCAACCCCTGGTGGCCTGGCACGGTTACGAAAAGGAGGCGGGTCAGATCAGGGACGCGTTCGTGAAGCTCCAGGGGTTCGGGCCCGAGGTCTTGGAGCCGGTCCACCAGGAGATGGTCGATACCTTCGTTATCGTCGGGACCGCCGACGAAGCCCGCAAGCGGGTGGCTGAGTTCGCCGAGGTCTGCGACGCCATCGACTTCAATGTCCCGAGCTACTTCGTCCCCAAGGAGCGGGTCGCCGAGTACGAGAAGGCCCTCTTCGAGACCTTCGGCCGGTAGGAAGATAGAACACAAACTGCTTTGCGATACTACGTGGGCCTGGACATCGACGCCGACCTGGACTCCCAGATAGCCGAGGCCGTCAGGGCCGAGGACGCCGGCTTCGACGGGATCTGGTCCACCCACTACTACAACTCGCCCTTCGTGCCCCTGGCTGCGATAGCAGGGCATACCAAGCGGATAAACCTGGGCAGCAACATCGCCTACGCCTTCACCCGCAGCCCCATGGAGACGGCCATCACCGCCCTGGACCTGGACGCCCTCTCCCGAGGCCGGTTCAACCTGGGCCTGGCCCCGGGCTTCAAAACGATAAACGAGCGCTGGTACGGCGTGCCCCATGGCCGCCCGGCGCCCCACATGAAGGAGTGCATTCAGATCACCAGGGCCATTATGGAAAAGGCCGTCGCAGGGGAGCCGGTGCGGTTCAAGGGCCGGTACTACGACATAGATATCCAGGGGTGGCACCGGCCCCAGAAGCGGGTGCGGGAGCGGGTCCCCATCTACGTCGGCGCCATGAGGGAGGGTATGTGCCGGATGGCTGGTGACGTGGCCGATGGCCTGATCCCCCACTCCATCTGCACGCCCAGATGGATGAAAGAGGTGATGTGGCCCAACGTGGTCACGGGCCTCAAACGCTCGGGGCGGGAGCGCAAAAACTTCGACTTCTGCGCCTGTATCAGCGTGGCCATCACCCGGGACAGGAAGCAGGCCGTCCACGACTACAAGGACACCATCGCCTTCTCCGCGGTCACCAAGCCGTATCAGACCGTCTTCGCATGGCACGGGTTCGAGAAGGAGGCGGCCCACATCCGGGAGATGTTCATGCAGGGGGGCTACGGCCCCGAGGTGATCGATGCGGTCCCGGATGAGATGGTGGCGGCCTTTACCGTCATCGGCACCGCCGACCAGGTGAGAAAGAAGATCAAGGAGCTGGAGGGGTTTGCTGATTCCGTATTGCTGGCCCAGACCAGCTACGGCGCTCCTTCTGAGATCAAGGACCACTACCGGGACGCCATGTACCAGGCCTTTGCCCGGTAGGTTTCGCCACGCCCGCTTCGGAACTTCGGCCCGCCCGGGGCCCGGGCAGAGGTGATGGGCTTCCGTTATATCTAAAGGCCTTTGTGTAGGAACGGTTTTATTTTACATAATGATGAAACCGTGCTTAATAAACTTCTCTAAAAGGGGAGTGCCCCGACTCGTCCCGATACTCGGGACTCGGTGTCGGGGCCGGGGGAATGTCCCGACATGTCGGGACCAAACCTAATTTATCCCCCCTTCCTGATCAGGAAGGGGGGATGGGGGGGATGGTCGAAGGTGTTATCTAACACTCTCCAGGTGAGTTTCTTGACCCCCAGGGGGGACGGTTGATAAAGTATCTAGCTCCGGCACCAGGGTACAATTATCCCGACCACAGCCCTTCTTAATCTTTGGAAACAGGAAATCGACCGTATGATCATCGATATGCACTCCCACTCCGTTTTCTCCGACGATGCCCGGGCCACGGTAGAGCAATACGTCAAGTGGATATCCAAGGTGGTGAGGAAGAAGGCTCCCCTTGACGCCATAGTGCTGACGGAGCACCGGGGCTTCAACGAGGAGGCCGATTACTCTGACCTGGAGGAGCAATACCAGATCAAGATATTCAAGGCGTCGGAGCTGGACACCAATCGAGGGCACGTCCTGTTGTACGGGGTCAACAGCCATCTGCTGGAACGCTTCGACTTCACCGACGTGTCGATGGACGCGGTGGCCCTGATAGAAGAGGCCACGGCCTCCGGGGCCTTTGCCGTGCCGGCCCACCCGGGGCGACGGCGAATAGGCCTGTGCGAGTTCCTGGACGGAGGAGAGGAGGTCCCGGGGGTGGAGGTGGTGGAGGTGCTGAACGGTGGCAGCTCTCCCGCAGAGAACGGCAGGGCCCAGGAACTGGCGGACCAGAAGGGTTACGGGGGCATCGGGGGAAGCGACGCCCACTTCGTAAACGCCATAGGTAAGCTCGCCACCGAGTTCGAAAACCGTATCGACTCCATCGATGACCTGGTGGCCGAGCTTCGCAGGGGCGCCTTTGAAGCAGTCAGGCTGGACGACCTGGCCTCTGGCTCGTAGGCCATACATGGAAGGCCAGGTCACATTTAGATTCAACGAGGCCGTTCTCGGCAAGGAATACGACGGCGGGACGTACACGGTTACCCGCCAGGCGATTCGAAACTACGTCGAGGCGATAGGCGAGACCAACCCGCTGTACACGGGCCAGGGGCCCGAGCCCCGAGGCCCCTGCCCCGATGTCATCGCTCCCCCTCCCTTACTCATCACTTTCATCGACGACTGGGAGCCCCCAGACCTGGACCTGAAGTTTGACGGCACCCTCTATCTGGCGGGATACTGGATAGAGCCCCTGGAGCCGGTCAGGGTCGGCGATGAGCTGAGGGCCACTATCCGGGTAGTGGACGTGTATCCCAAGACCGGCCGCTCGGGGCCCATGGTGTTTCTGGTCAAGGAGGCAGTATTTACCGACCAGATGGGCCGCCAGGTGGCCAGGGTGGGCAGCTCCAGCGTCTGGCGAAAGTGAGCGTGTCCGGCCCTTGCCCAACGGGTTGATGAGAGAGCGCACCTGCCTGAAACGGCCCTGAGTAGAGGAAGTTTCCTGTATAATGAAACGAACCTTCATTGTGGTTGGAGAGCAGGTTGTGGGTAGGGTTGCGACGTTGGCTAGGCTCTGGTCTCGCTGGTACGTCTCCAGCGCCCTTCTGGCGGGAATAGGTATCTTCATCGGATACCTGATTCTCGTTATCTTCCTTCCCGGTAGGCCCCAGATAGGCGTTATCGATATATCGGGCCTTGTGATAGACAGGGGCAGTGTCGCCAGAATCAGCGCGATGCTGGACTACGTCCGGGATAACGATGACATAAAGGCCGTGGTCATAAAGATGGACAGCCCCGGGGGCGACGCCTCGGGCAGCGAGAACCTGTTCCTCAAGACCCTGGACCTGAGAAGCGATAAACCGATAGTCGTCTCGGTGCAGGGGATAGCAGCCAGCGGCGCGTATATGTGGGCCATGGGCTCCAATTTCATCTACGCCAACCCAACCTCCTTTGTCGGCAGTGTAGGAGTGATTCTTCAGCTGGGAGCCCCCCCGCCCCTCGATGAATCCCTGATTTTTAGCGGCCCAGCCAAGCTGACGGGGGCTCCCTTCAGGACCTTCGTAGCCATGATGGAGGCGGTGAAAGACAACTTCGTGGATATCGTCGTGACCCAGAGGGGGGACCGGTTGAGGATCAGTCGTGAAGTGCTCTCGGAGGCCCAGCTATACCTGGGGTCCGATGCGGTAAGGCTGGGACTGGCGGATGCCATCGGAAGCGACAACGATGCTATCAAGAAAGCGGCCAGCCTGGCCGGCATCTCGGGTTACAGGCTGATCGACGTGAACGCGAAGGTCGATCGCCTCCGCATCGAGAGGAACAGAAGGATCATAGCATCATTATTGACGGATGAGGAGCAGGAAGACTCCATCAGCAAGCTAAAAGCCCTCGAGGAGCTATTTCCATCCTTAGGTGCATTCGGTGCCGGGGGAGGAGGGACCTCGGGAATTGGGGGAGACTCCGGTCTGCCCCAGTTCCTGTACCTGTATGTCACACCTCCTGAGTAGATACTGGAAATGGCTCATTATTCCCGTATTCGCTGCGGCCTTCGTGGGGGGGATGAGCTTTCGGTTCCAGCGTGGAGGCTACGACCCTCCCCCCTCAAACCTGCCGAATTTTGAGGCGGTCACCGTGACCTATGCCCCGATCCGGGGGTTCAGGGAGGTGATCCCAGTCCGCGATGGCCTCCTGTTGGTGGACAGGGCCCATTTCAACCAGTTCGATGAGGAGGAGGTCAACATCCTGCTGGCCCGGGTGGCGGATAGAGGCTATAGCATCGAGTTCCTCAACGACGGCGGTCAGCTTGAGGAGAAACTGCAGAGTGCCGATAGCTTCCTGGTAATACTTCCCGGGATTGCTTATGACGAAGGAGACGCCGCCCTTGCGCAGGACTTTGTGGACACAGGCGGGAAAATCCTCCTAATAGGGGACCCGGGCCGGGCCAGCGAGATCAACAGCCTCGCCAGGACCTTCGGTGTCCTCTTCCAGCCCGGATATCTTTACAACGTGGTGGAGCACGATCTTAACTTTCGGAACATCTTCATCTCCGACTTTCGCACCGACCAGGTCACCGATGGCCTTGGCAAGATCTCCCTGTATTCCGCCGGCTCCATCAAGTCCTCAGGCTTTCCTCTGGCATTCAGCGATGCCAACACCTTCTCCTCCATGGTAGAACGGGTCGAGGCCTTTTCCCCCTTGGTGAAGGGTAGCGGCGGCCGGGTGCTGAGCATATCCGACCTGACCTTCATGATATCTCCCAACAACGCGGTATGGGATAACGACAGGCTTATCGCCTTCCATGACGGCCACCACGGAGTTGGTCGTGCCAAGGTCGATACCGATGACTTTGCTCATCTCTACCTCTTCG
>JADFJI010000110.1 GCA_022566235.1 Chloroflexota bacterium | reverse complement strand
CTGAGGAGTCGGGGAGCGATCGTCACGGGTAACACTCTGATGGGAGACCACATGGCCTATGGATTTGTGGTCGGCGGGGTGGAGGACTGGACCGTGACCGGCAACGTTGATCTCTCCACGCACCTTACCCCTGTGGTGGTAGCAGACTGTTTTGGCAACGTTGTCGATGCTCCCGCTGGGTTTCAGTTCGATCCCATGACCTCAAGCGGCACCTTTCAGGCGGAGTTTGAAGCGGCCGTCCTGGGAGGTACGAGGGATATGTGGCCGTTTCAGGCCGTGATTACTGAATCGTGCATACGTGACCTTATCGGAGCTGAAGCGCTCGCGGAAATAAAGGCAGGCAAGGGGGGAGATCTGGGTGAGGCCCTGGAGGCTGCCCCGAACGGCGAACGCCTGGACCAGTGCTTCAGCATATACACACCGCCTGATTTCCCGGATTTCGCCGGCAATGTTGGGCTCGAGGTTCGCCCTTGCGCGCCTCTCTGCGCCGAATTGAAGCTTACCAACGAGTCCGAGACCGACACTGCAGATCTACGGGGGGCGGAGTTTCTTCTGGATGACATTCTCGTCTCATGTCAGGGTCTTCCGGCATCCCTCGGTCCCGGGGAGGTGGTCCTCTGTACCATTGAGGATTTTGTGATACCTGGCCTCCACGTCCTCAACTGGTATGGGTTCCCAGCCGGGGGCGGGAACTGGTTCTTTACGTATCCTTTCGAGGAGGAGGAGTAGGCCTATTCTCAGTCATGAACCCGCAGGCTGCGTTGAGTTGGCCTGGAAGGTTTCACACTTGAGCGTTGCAACGATGCTGAACGTCACAAAAGCTCGCAATGTCCCCCTGCCTAGGGAGCCAGCCAAAGGACACTTCTAAGGAAGTGTCCTTTGGGAAACTAATAAAGCCGCCGAAAGCGGCGGCTTCACTGTGATAAAGAATAGTGGCTCTTACGCGTCTTGCAATGAATAAAACCCTTTCTTAAAGTCTTCGTACCACTTTTCTTGTTCTTCTTTACTCAGTTGCATCATGCTCTCAACAGCCGCTTTATGATCCTCGTCTCCCGACTGCATCATTTCCATGACATGTTGCTTACTTTTTTCCGCCATCTCCTCGGGAGTTTCACCCTGAATCTCAGCATCACACGCGCCACGAAGATCCCTACATGTTGTTTTCTTCATACTTTACCTCCCATTTATTAATGTCCTAGAGTAGCAGAAAACGACCAATCTGTCGTTTCGCCTCGCACCTTCATTGCGATAATCTGAGTTCAAACCGCGTCCACGACGCGGAGTCAACGGGTCCTCATGAGGGGAGGTAGTGGCCCTGGCGACGGACCAGCAGGCCTCGACCGCGACCTAACCTCTCTTGCTCAGGCCGAAGGTCTTGAGGGTGGCTTCCAACTCCACCGGGTCAGCCGTGGGCATGGCACAGGTGTTCCCAGCGCACACATAGGCCAGGGGCCCCTGGGACCTCTTTAGCATACCCTTGACCGCGGGCGGCAGCCCATCGTCATTACCGTCGGCTGGGTCGTAGAGGGACACCAGCTTCTTGGGTCTGTAGGTGGCCAGGGCCTTCTGCCAGAGGGCCCGGGTGCCGTCATCGTCCTTGGGCCCTACTATCACGGCGTGGGCCGGAGGCCCCAGGTGATAGTCCAGGGCCAGGAAGTATGTGGCTGCGAATAGGCCGTATTGAGCGCTTCGGGGGCCAAAGAACTCCAGGGCCTGCTCCGCTTTGTCCCGGTACTCCTGCTTCTGGGTAAGGAGGTGCAGCCGGTCCAGGGCCAGTATGGCCACCGCGTTGCTGCCCGGGGTGGGGGAGTCCTGGAGCGGCTTGTCGGGCACCTCCAGGCCTAGCGAGCCCCTCTTGTCTACGGCGATGTCGAAAAAGCCCCCGTGTTCATCGTCCCAGAACCGGGCGATGGTCAAGTCCATCAGTTGGCCGGCCGTTTTCAGGTATCTGTGGTCGGCGGTGGCCTCGTATGCGTCCAGCAGGGCCTGGGCCATGTGGACCTGATCGTCCAGGAGGCCGTCGACCCTGGCCGACCCGTCGACCAGGCTGTGGTAGAACCCCCGGCTCGGGTCGTAGGCCTCTTTCAGGAGCCGCTCGATAGCCAGCAGCGCCTTGTCCCTGCACTCCTCCAGCCCCAGGACCTTGTAAGCCTCCATGAAGGCCGATGCCATCATCCCGTTCCAGTTGGCATATATGGTGCGGTCCACGAAGGGCGTGGGCCTCTGGCCCCTGGCTTCCAGGAGCGCCCTCCGGCCCTCCTCGAGACGCCTTGCCGCCTCGGCCTCGTCCATGTTCAGCCTGTCGGCGATGGCCCGGGGCTCCATGTCTACGTACAGGACGTTCTTGGCCGGGTTGTGGTGCATCTCCCCATCGGGGTAGACGTTGTAGTAGAGAGATATCACCTCCGCGTCCTCGGGAGGAAGGACCTGCTTGACCTCCTCCAGGGTCCAGGTGAAGTAGTCGCCGTCGTCCTCCATGTCGATATCGGCATCCTGGCTGGCGTAGAAGCCGCCCCTGACCGGGTCTGAGGCTACCTGGGACACATAATTGACAATACCCTTTGCCACCTCTCGAAACAGAGGCGAGCCCGTGGCCTGATAGCCGTGGAGGTAGTTCTTCAGCAGCTCCGAGTTGTCGTAGGCCATCTTCTCGAAGTGGGGCACAATCCACTTCTCGTCCACCGAGTAGCGATGGAAGCCCCCACCAAGCTGGTCGTAGACTCCTCCCAGGGCCATCTTATCCAGGGTCTTGCGGGCCATGATTAGAAGCCACTCTTCCCGGGTCTCGTGGTATCGCCTCAGGACCAGCTCGAGGGCCGAGGTGTGAGCGAACTTGGGTGCGCCGCCGAAACCCCCGTTGACTATGTCGAAACCTTTTCCGATAGCCTCCAGGGCCGCATCGACTGCCTCTGGGCGAAGGTCGAATTCACCGACGGGCGCTTGGGAGAGCTTCTCCAGGTGGGCGGCGATGGCTCCGGCGTTCTCCAGGGCTTTCTCCCTCTGGTCTCGGTAGAGGTCGCTGATGCGTGTGAGAAGGGTCTTGTACCCGGGCCTGCCGTGCATATCCTCCCGGGGAAAGTAGGTGCCGCCGTAGAAGACCTTGCCCTCGTCGGTGAGAAAAGCGGTCAGTGGCCAACCTCCCTGCCCCGTGATGGCGCTTACGGCGTTCTGATATCGCCTGTCGATGTCCGGCCTCTCGTCCCGGTCCACCTTCACGGGAATGAAGAGCTGGTTGATGACCCGGGCCACCTCTTCGTCCTCGTAGCTCTCCCCGTCCATGACATGGCACCAGTGGCACCACACGGCGCCGATGTCCAGGAGGACCGGCTTACCCTGCTCCTTGGCCAGCCGGAACGGCTCATCACCCCATGGGTGCCAGTCGATGGGCTGGTGGGCTGCGCTGGTCAGGTAGGCGCTGGACTCGGAAGCCAGCCTGTTGGTTTTCTCTCCCGCCTCTGCCATTCTCTCTCCCAGTCGCTCTACAAGTCTACGCCACGGTTCTACCCGAAAGTATAACGCCTCGGGCCAGTTGAAGCCTTCAGATCTATCCAGTCTTTGACGGCCACGAACCTGCATGGGCTGTGGTATATTATCGGTAGTTTACTTTGCCGGGAGATAACCGTTGAAGGAGTCGAGCAACCACAAGACGCCCCAGGAGATCAGGGGCGAAATCCGGCAGGGCCGCTTACCGGGCGTCACCGCAGGACTGGCCCCCGGCTACACCCAGGCCAACCTGGTCATTCTGCCTCAAGAGTACGCCTTCGATTTCCTGCTCTTCTGCCAGCGAAATCGAAAGCCCTGTCCCCTCATCGAGGTCCTGGACCCGGGCCAAACCGAGGCCGTTACCTCGGCCCCGGGCTCCGACATCCGGACCGACCTCCCGTCCTACAGGATATACCGGGACGGCAGCCTGGAGCGAGAGGTAACCGACATCAGTGAGTTCTGGAAGGATGACCTGGTCTCCTTCCTTCTGGGCTGCAGCTTCACCTTCGAGGAGGCCCTCATTCGGGCCGGTATCCCCCTCCGCCACATAGAGCAGGGCACCAACGTCTCTATGTACATCACCAACATAGAGACCGCTTCCGCAGGAGTGTTCTCGGGTCCCATGGTGGTGAGTATGCGCCCGGTTCACAGGAGTATGGTGGTAAAGGCAGTCCAGGTGACTTCCCGGTACCCCGATGTACACGGCGCCCCGGTCCAGATAGGCGATCCCCAGGCCCTGGGCGTCCGGGACCTGGCCCGGCCCGACTACGGCGATGCCGTGGAGATCAGGGAGGACGAGGTGCCCGTCTTCTGGGCCTGCGGCGTCACTCCCCAGGCCGTGGCGGAAAAGTCCAAGCCTACTCTCATGATCACCCACTCCCCGGGCCATATGTTCCTCACCGACATTATCAACGAGTCCATCGCCGCCCTGTGATCCCGCTCACCCCAAGCTAGTCGAAGGGTGTGTGTTTTACGCTGGCGGATTAAGCGAGCGCAATGAGTATAGAAGACATCATTCTCAGCAACGATACCCGGGGCGTGTCCCGGCTCCGCAGGAAGCTGCCCCTGGACTTCTGCAAGCAGGCGGCCGACTACGTCCGGGAAAGCCGGGGGCCCGTGCTGATCATCACCGGGTTCTACGTGGGCACCAGCTACGAGACCGACGGCCCCATCGGCGCCGTCGCCATCGGACGGGCGCTGAAGTCACTGAGGAGACGGGTCTACTACGTGGTCGATGGCTGCGCCGATATGATGAGGGAGCTGGCCAAGGTGCCCGACGAGCAGGTCATAGAATTCCCCGTCGCCGGCCACAAAGATAGTCGGGCCTTTGCGGAGAAGGTCCTGACCGATGTCAAGCCGGGTCTGGCTGTGTCCATCGAGCGCTGCGGAATGACCGAGGAAAAGAAGTACCTGAACATGCGGGGCAAGGATATCTCCTCGCACACGGCAAAGATCGACTATCTTTTCCAGAGGGTTGACCGGACCGTGGGCATCGGGGATGGGGGCAACGAGATCGGCATGGGCCTGCTGTACGATGAGATCCCCAAGATCTCTACCCTGGTCGAGAGTCCAGCCATCACCCCGGCGGAGCACCTGATCATCGCCAGCGTCTCCAACTGGGGTGGTTACGGCCTGGTTGGCTATCTGTCCATTCTCAGCGGTCGGAACCTGCTACTGTCCGCAAATGAGGATAAGAAACTGATAAAGAAGTGGGTGGATATGGGAGGCGTGGATGGGGTGAGTGGCGAGAAGACATATACCGTGGACAACACCACACCGGAGCAGAACAGCGACATCCTGGCCCGGATACACCAGGAGATCGCCGCGGCCGGGGTCAAGTGATGCGCATCTGCTCCCTTCTGCCCAGCAACACGGAGATCATCTTCGCCCTGGGCCTGGGCAACTCACTGGTAGGCGTGACCCACGAGTGCGATTATCCCGCCGAGGTAAGCTCCGTGCCCGTGGTCACTTCCTCCGTCGTCCCCGACGAGGGGCTGATGAGCCGGGAGATCCATTCGGCCATAACCGGCCTTATCCATAAGGGCAGCAGCATCTACCACCTGGACCAGGAGGCCTTAGGCCGGGCCGATCCCCACCTTATCCTTACTCAGGAGCTGTGTGAGGTGTGCGCCGTCTCCTACAAAGAGGTCAAGTCCGCCGTCCGAATCCTCGACACCGACGCCAAGGTCGTTTCCCTGGAGCCCACCACCCTTGACGATATTCTGAGCAACATCCAGGTAGTGGGGGAGCTGACTGAGAGTGGCCCCAGGGCCCGAGAGGTGGTGGCAGGCCTCAGGAAGCGGATAGATGCCGTAGCCTTATTGGCCTCCACGGCCAAGAGCAGGCCCCGGGTCTTCTGCATGGAGTGGCTGGACCCGATATTCGTCGGCGGGCACTGGGTGCCCCAGATGGTGGAGCTGGCCGGGGGTATGAACGGCCTGGGGATAATCGGGGAGCCATCGATACAGGCTACCTGGCAGCAGGTGGCCGACTTCGCCCCCGAAATCCTGGTCCTCATGCCCTGCGGCTTCGGCATCCCCCGCACCTTCCAGGAGCTGGAGAAGATGTCATTCCCCGATGAGTGGAAAACCCTGCCCGCGGTAGAGCAGGGCAACGTCTTCGTGGTGGACGGCTCCTCCTACTTCAATAGGCCCGGGCCCCGTATCGTCGATGGCCTGGAGCTCCTGGCCCAGATCATCCACCCCGAGCTGTTCACAGGCCCCGGGGCGAAATTCGCCGGCCTGTTCAGAGTCCCTTACGCCCTACGGTGATCCGGAGGCTACGCAGAGAGTCAGATGACCGACAGCCATAGGCTCACCGAGGAGGTGCGCAGGGCCAACGAACGGTTCTACCGCGCCTTCGAGAGCCTGGATATCGAGAAGATGGCCCAGGTCTGGGTCCAGGATGACACTGCCCACGTAATTCACCCGGGGTGGACCGCCAAGTACGGCTGGGAGGAGGTCAGGGATAGCTGGGTCGCCATCTTCGACAACACCCGCTACATGGAGTTCGACGTTACCGACGTTCATATCCTGGTGGTGGGAGACCTGGCCCGGGTCACCTGCGTCGAGAACCTCAGGAGCGTGGTAGGGGACGAGCAAAACACCGGCCAGGTCCAGGCCACCAACCTCTACGTCCAGCGGGGAGAGCAGTGGCTAATGGTCCATCACCACGGCTCTCCTATATTCACCTCCTGACGCTTCTTGAGATCAGTCCGGCGTATAACTGTTTTGGTCGCCATCCCGACTCGTTGGGGGATGGGGGGATACCCCCGTATTTATTTTCGCCCCTCTCCCTTACCAGGCATCTCCTGCATGCCCTGAGTTCCGTCGAAGGAGGCCGTTTAATGAGTCCTATAAAGTGAGGAATGCAGTCCCGGCTTGCCGGGGGTACTGGGGGACACGTGTGCCATTCGGGGAGATTCCATCCCGACCTGTCGGGATTGGCGGGGGTATGTCCCGACAAGTCGGGACCATGTTTATTTTCTCCCCCTCTCCCTCCCAAGCATGCCCTGAGCTTGCCGAAGGGGGAGAGGAGGACAGAGCGGGTGAGGGTTCTTCGCCAAGGCGCTAGGCCCAGACCCCCGGTACCCGGGTGTTGCACTCGGGGCAGAGGCCCCCACGTTCCGGGCACAGAATAAGCAAATCGATGTCAGGAGACCTGTGAATGGTAATAGTGATGTACAGCTACGACATCTTGCCCGACAAAC
>JADFJI010000109.1 GCA_022566235.1 Chloroflexota bacterium | reverse complement strand
CTCGTCTTCGGCCCCCTGTTCCTGTAGAGAATACCCCAATTGGGGAGTCCAGACCCTCTCGTACGGAATGATGCTGATGAGTCCAGTCCCGACTCATCGGGATGGCAGGGGGATTGGGGGATGTGCCCCCAAATCTGAATTTAATACATATGTGGTCGGGTGGGAAAAACACACCCGCCTAACTAAGCTTCTTAAAACGGGGAGTTTCCTGACTTGTCCCGATACTCAGGACTTGTCGGGATTGACAAAGGGCTTTGTGAGGTGGCCCTGAATCAAGGATTTCATCCCGACTCATCGGGATGGCTGGGGGCCTGTCCCGACAGGTCGGGACCAGAATTATTTTTCTCCCCCTCCCCCTTACCAAGTATGTCCGAGGCCGTTTAATAAGTTTCTCGAAAAGAGGTGTGCAGAGGGGCAGAGCCCCTTTGCCGGGGGTTTGGGGGTGACCCCCAAACCCAATTCATCCCCCCTTTCTGGCAGGAAGGGGGGACCAAGGGGGGATGGTCGAAACTGAGTTTTACTGCGACTGGACCTGCTCCCCCACAAACGGGTTCCACTGTCGCTCAGCCCCGATGGTCGATTGGGGCCCGTGGCCCGGCAGCACCACCGTATCGTCTGGCAGGGTCAGAAGCCTGGTCTTGATGCTTTCCATAAGCTGCTCCCAGTCGCCCCCCTCGAAGTCCGTCCTCCCGACGCTGCCCCGGAACAGCGTATCCCCCGTGAACACCAGCCCGTGGCCGTAGAAAGAGACGCCCCCGGGGGTGTGGCCATGAGTCTCGATCACCTGGAAGCTCAGGTCGCCTATCTCGATGGAATCCCCCTCTTTCAGGTACCGGTCCGGCTCCGGCGGGCTGCGGAAGTCGGGGATGACCGAAGTGGAGTCCGGGTTCCTATCCAGCATATAGGCGTCATTTTCATGGATAGCGAAGATAGCGTCGGTGGCCTCCACCATGTCGGCCACCGCGCCAATGTGGTCCTCGTGGCCGTGGGTAGTGAGAATCATCTTGACCTTCAGGCCCGCATCCTCCACCGCCTTCATAATCGACTGCCACTGGGCCCCGGGGTCCACCAGCGCAGCCTCCTTGGTCTCATCTGACCCGATGATATAGGTGTTCTCCTGGTACGGGCCCACCACCACAACTTTCAGAATCATGTGGCTACTGTACCTCCATTTGTGGGGGTCCCCCTAAGCTAGACTCTGCTAAGAGGGGTGGGAAGATAACCGGCATAGCCTAGTAATTTACACAAGGCCGCGTAGTCCACCCAGAGCAGGTATATGTAGGCAGTGTATGGATCAACGGGGCCCTTATCTGGAAATTGTCCAAGATGTACTAACTCATTCCTCGTGTTGATTACAACCTGTCTCGTCTGGTTGCTAATCTTAATGTCTAACTCCCCCATTAGGAACTTGAGCCTATTCCGGAAGCTTTTCCGGTATAAACCTAGAAGATTACCTTTAAGCTGGGCCTTAAGTTCTTTCCTCAATGCCAAAGAATCTATCGCTTCACGTAACTTTGGGAGGATAGCTTCTTGAAACTGCTTTGCCGGGAGAATATTATCTTTGTCTTGTACAGTTGCATACAATGCACTCAATGAATCCAATAATGTTGCTGCAGCCAGCGCTTTCGTCTCCAGGTAGGGGCCACGGGCACATACATCAACGAAGTAATTAACAAAATTCTTAATTCTGTCAATATCGAGTTCATGGGGTTCTTTGAAATAAGACTCGGACAATAACGCCAGGTCCACGTACCATCCTAAACCCAGTAGGGTGTTTGAAAAAGTACTGATAACTCCATCTTTATGAATTCGCTTCACCGGTGTCTTGTTTAAGTCGTCGAGGCCTTCACCATATAACCAATCTAACTTATTCCCGCACCAAAGACGGAATGGATAAACCAACTCGTCCATCAATTCCACGGCCTCGTCTAGCGAGTGTCTTTTCCCATCTTTTCTCTTGATCTCTATGTCTGCAGTGTGTTCGATACCTGGAATAGCGCGTAGCGATGCTGCTCTTTCTTTATAAAGTTCAACTCCGTTAATGGTGATCCGGTATTTGGGGTGGCTTAAGTCTATGGGGGAAGGAATAGTATTTGTGGACTGACTCAAGAGTAAATTGGCAATGGCGAATCGAGTATTCAAGAACTCATTTGTTATTTCCGGAAATAGTGTCGCTCTAATACGAGTTGGTTTAATTACTAGAGCCGTGGAAGGCCCCAAACGAGAACTCCGCAGATTTGAAGAGGTACAGAATGTCTTTCCCTCTGTTTGTAAATACCAGCCGTTTGTGTCTGCAGCCGCTATAGAACAAGACATCAAACCCGCGGGTTGATGAAAGGCCTTTGGGAAATGACCAACCAGAGTGATCATGCCATCAACTGTCTGGACACATTCGAAATATCCGTTTTCCCGGACATCATCGTCGAGGCCTAGGGAAAGTAATCCTTGATACTCTATCAGTCTGTTTGTGAATTTTTCCAAGTATCTCATCGTCTTCACAGTAGCGAAACTATGCAGGCGTGTAAATCATAAGCACGTCAAACAACTAGCAAACCCTCTCAATATAGTAACAATGCAACTATATCAACAATGTCCTCACATCTCATCAATTGTGCTACATTTCACTTGCATCCACATAGGCCCTATGCTATATTTTCGACAGCCTTAAACAGGAGACCCTAACTTGCTCGCTGACTACGGTTACATAGGCATATACCTGCTCCTGGCCACCCTCATCCCCGTATCCATGCTCCTCATCCCCTGGGCCCTCAGTTTCGTTGGTGTCAAGCCCCACAACCCCACACCCGTGAAGTTGGAGACCTACGAGTCCGGTATGCGGACCATCGGCGGCTCCTGGATCAGATTCAACTTTCGCTACTACTACTTTGCCCTTCTCTTCGTGATATTCGATGTTGAAGTCGTCTTCCTCTTCCCCTGGGCCGTGTACCTGGACAAGCTGAAGCTATTCGGCCTCATCGAGATGGGCATCTTCATACTGATATTGATGGTAGGGTACGCCTACGCGTGGCGCAAGAAGGCCCTGGAATGGAGCTAACCCCTGATGGATGATAAGAAGCCAACTATCCAAGTCCTTAGCACCCCAGTAGACATACAGGCCCTTGACAGGGAGGAAGGCGAGGAGATCCAGGCCCTGAAAGACAGGTCTACGGTGCGCATCCCCGATCCGATAATCGAGGTCCCCGACGACCTGAAGCGAAGCATCCTCGTCACCACTGTCGACACCATTTTGAACTGGGGACGCCGTAACGCCGTCTGGCCCCTGACCTTTGGCCTGGCCTGCTGCGCCTTCGAGATGATCGGGACCGCCATGTCCCGCTTCGACATCGCTCGCTTCGGCATGGAGGCCTTTCGGGCCTCCCCCCGCCAGGCCGACCTGATGATCGTAGCCGGCACCGTCACCTGGAAGATGGCCCCCTCCATCAGCAGGATCTATGAGCAGATGGCGGAGCCCAAGTGGGTCATCTCCATGGGCGTATGCGCCACCAGCGGCGGCCCCTACTACGAGGTCTACAGCGTTGTCCCGGGTATCAACCGCATCATTCCCGTGGATGTCTACATCCCCGGCTGTCCCCCTCGGCCCGACGCCCTTCTATACGGGCTGATGCAGCTCCAGGAAAAGATCAAGAAATACAGCATAGCCAAGAAGAAGAGCTAGCACCCGGTGACAACACAACTGGATGTCGAGAAGCTTTCCAAGCAGATACAACAGCAGTTTCCGGACGCCGTTCAAGACGCCCAGGGTGACTATATTCTGCTCAAGTCCGATTACCTGGCCGACGTGGCCCGCTATTGCCACGACACTCCGGCCCTTGCTCTGCACTTCCTGTCCAGCGTGACCGGCGTAGACTACATCGACTATTTCGAGTTGGTCTACCACCTGGTCTCCTTCGAACACAACCATAGCATCGTCCTCAAGACCAGGGCCTACGGTAGAGAGGACCCTCACGTCCCCTCCCTCACCGGCATATGGCAGGGTGCAACCCTCCAGGAGAGAGAGGTCTACGACCTGATGGGCATACGTTTCACGGGGCATCCCTACCTGAAGCGAATCTTCCTGTGGGATACCTTTCAGGGCCACCCCCACCGCAAGGACTTCACCGGTGCCTAAATCAATGGCATACGGCCCTTCTTACATTGTGCCATCCTTCCAGTACTGGAAGGATGGCGGGGGCCTGTCCCGACCCGTCGGGACCAGAATTATTTTCTCCCCCTCTCCATTAGTAAGGGAGAGGGGGAAACAGGGGGTGAGGGTTTGGTAAAAACTAACGGAGATGCCAAATTGACCCTTAAAACCGAAGAGGTGATGGTGAACATCGGGCCCCAGCACCCCAGCACCCATGGGGTCTTCCGCATGAGGGTCACCTTCGACGGCGAGGTGGTGACGGAGCTTGAGCCCATATTCGGCTATCTGCACCGCGGCTCCGAGAAACTGGCGGAGGAGCGCACCTACACCCAGGTCATAACCCTCACCGACAGGCTGGACTACCTGGCCTCCATGTCCAACAACCTGGCCTACGTCCTGGCCGCCGAGAAACTGGCCGGCATCCAGCCTCCTGAGCGGGCCATGTACATCCGGGTCATCATGGCCGAGCTTATGCGTATCGCCAGCCATTGCATGGGCCTGGGGTTCTTCATCAATGACCTCGGCGCTCTGGCCACCCCCCTCATGTACATGTTCCGGGAACGGGAGAAGATACTGGACCTCTTCGAGCTGGTCTGTGGCGCACGTATCACATTCAGCTACATGCGTATCGGCGGCGTGAGCGGCGACCTGCCCGAGGAGTTCATGCCCGCCCTCGTGAAATTCATTAACGAGATGCCCGGCTATATCGACGAGTACGAGGCCCTGCTCAGGGAGAACGAGATCCTCATTTCCCGGACCAAGGACATCGCCATCCTGACCGCCGAAAAAGCGATCAACGCCTCCGTCACCGGCCCCATGCTCCGGGCCAGCGGCGTCCCCTGGGACCTCCGTAAATCAGACCCTTATGAGGTGTATGACCGGTTCGATTTCGATATCCCCGTCGGGTCCACCGGCGACACCTACGACCGGTTCCTGGTCAGGCTGGAAGAGATGCGGGAGAGCGTGCTCATCGTGAAGCAGGCCATGGAGCAGATACCCTCGGGGCCTTTCAGGGCCCTGGCCCCGGCCCTCATCCATCCACCCGTCGGCGAGGCCTACGCCCACGTAGAGGCCCCCAAGGGTGAGCTGGGCTTCTACCTGGTCAGCGATAACTCCATTGCACCCTACCGGTGCAAGATCAGGGCCCCCTCCTTTATTAATCTCACCGTCCTCAGAGACCTGATCATAGGCTGGAAGCTGGCAGACCTCGTAGTCATATTCGGCAGCTTCGATATAAACATGGGCGAGGTCGACCGCTAATGGACTGGTTCTACGAACTGTGGCCCAAGCTGGGCGAGGCCTTTCGGGGCTGGCTCGAGTCCGCCCTGCCCGACTCCATCGAGGGCTGGGTCATCTATCTGGTCCTCGGCCTCCTCAGCATGCTGGTGATAGTAAACCTGCCCATCGTTGGTGTCATGGCCATGATCTACATGGAGCGAAGGCTGCTGGGCAGGTTTCAAAACCGCCTGGGCCCCAACAGGGTCGGACCCTTCGGCATACTCCAGCCCGTGGCCGATGCCATCAAGATCATGACCAAGGAAGACATCGTTCCCAATGGCGTCGATAGGATAGTCTTCAACATCGCCCCCATCGTCATGCTGACCCCGATACTGTTGATGTTCGCCGTCATCCCCTACGGTGGCGACACCTTCCTTACCAATCTCAATGTGGGGATCCTTTTCATCGTCGCCATCACGGCCGTCGATACCATTGCAATTTTCATGGCAGGATGGTCCTCGAACAACAAGTATGCACTCTTCGGTGCGATGAGGGCCGTGGCCCAGCTGGTCAGCTATGAGATCCCCCTGCTCATAGCCATCTTGGGCGTGGTGGTGATCACAGGCACCATGAACCTGAACGAAATCGTAGCCCATCAATCAAGCTTGCCCCTCATACTGTTCCAGCCCCTGGGCTTCGTCATATTCTTCGTAGCCATCTCCGCAGAGCTGAACCGGAGCCCCTTCGACCTCCTGGAGGCCGACTCCGAGATCATCGCCGGCTTCCACACCGAGTACAGCGGCATGAAGTTCGGCATGTTCCAGTTGGCGGAGTTTGCCGCCCTCATGGGCTATTCCGCCGTAATTGCCACCCTCTACCTCAGCGGCTGGGAAGGGCCCGGCCTTCCAGGGTATCTGTGGCTCTTCGTAAAGGTATTCTTCATATTCGGGATATTCGTCTGGACCCGGGCCACCCTTCCCAGGCTCAGGATCGACCAGGTCATGGCCCTGGCGTGGAAATTCCTCCTCCCCCTCTCCTTCCTCAACGTAGCGATAACCGCAGTGGAGGTGGTAGTGTGGGAAAATGGACTCCCGGAGTGGCTGATACCGGTGAACATAGTCATAGGCGCTGGGCTTGTAGCCATCATGCATCGGGGATTAAACTTCCAGGGCCAGACCCGACAGGTAGTGCCCTCGGGGCCCGAGAGACTGGCGGCCATAAACCGGCCCGTGGGTGGAGGTACTGAGTAATGTACGGACTTGGAATCGCAAAAGGCATGATTGTCACCTTCAAGCACCTCTTCAGGAAGCCCTTTACCGTCCAGTATCCCGAAGAGGTAGTGCCCCGGGGCTCCCGTTTTCGGGGCTACGAGTTCACCTGGTACGAGGATCGATGTACCGGCTGCGCATCCTGCGCCAAGTACTGCCCCCTGGGCACCATCAACATAGTGACCCACCCGGAGGGCGACCCCAAGCAGGGCATGGACTACGCCATCGACATCTTCGACATCGACACCGGGCGGTGTATGTTCTGCGGCCTCTGCGTCGAGGCCTGCCCCTACGAGGCGATCCAGGCCGGCGGCCCCCTCGACGACGCCACCTACGACTTCGAGAGCCTCTACCGCGATAAGCACAAGCTGACCGAGATGGCGCAGGAGCACCTGCACGGCCACGACTTCACCTACCCCAACGGCAAGCAGGCGCCGCAGCCGGACGAGAAGCCGCTGCACATCGGCCTGCCGGTGGAACGCGACCGCACCAGATAGCGCCGTGGCCAAGCTCACCCTGGACGGCCGCGAGATCGAGGCGCCGGAGGGCGCAACCCTGGTGCAGGTCATCAAAGACGCCGGCGTCTTCATCTCCAACCTCTGCT
>JADFJI010000108.1 GCA_022566235.1 Chloroflexota bacterium | reverse complement strand
GGAATCTGCTCAGGCAGCTCAGGCCACGGGCCAAGAGGCCAGCAAGCAAACCCAGGCGATAACAGTTAATTTGCGACCTTGGCTTGGGCTTATAAAAACCGCGAGATGCGGTTAGCACAGATGGTTATGTATTGATAATCAATTATCAGAATACTGGTAGTCTCCTTGCAAGTAACATTATTATCACAGGGCATTGCCAGCCTGTCGATGAGAGTGGCGAAAGGAACAATTGGATTCCAAGAACCTACGGAGTGATATTCCCGACCGAGCCATCAGATCATAGAGTGAACATTTCCCGTGCTGAACTTGATATCTGGATTGCGCAGGGTCTAGAAACAGCATTTATAGGCAGCATGGCATATGAATTCGGAGAGAGGCATTTCTCGGCAACCTTCGAGGTAAAAGTACAATTTGGTAGAACAAGGACGAAGGTAACCTGGCAGAATACCGCGGCTACCTAGCGTGCCCTACTGTAAACTTAGCCTTACCCCAGCCCCGCGTCCCTGTAGCACCCTCCGTTGCCCCTCACCCTAGGCCCTGCTAAGATTACCCTTACTTAATCGCCCATCTTTGTAGCCTCGGAGGAGGATGAGGATGAAACCCCGCAAGGTAGTGGATGTTGACGGGCACATCATGGAGCCTTCGGACCTGTGGGAGAGGAACCTGGAGCCCCAGTTCCGGGACCGGGCCTTTCGCATTCGCAAGGACCCGGACGGAAGAGAGTATATGGAGATCGAGGGTAAGAGGTCCCGGGTGATGAGCGGGGGCGGGCTGGCCTCCTTCGGGGGCCTGGACCCCAGCATGAAAGGGGCGTGGGAGCAGAACACCAAGCCCGGAGGGCTCGATTACGAGGAGGGTGTCCCGGCGGGGGCCCGGGACATGGAAGCCCGCCTGAGGTGGATGGACGAGCAGGGAATAGATATAGCCCTCCTCTATCCCTCCCTCTGCCTGGGCTGGCAGAACGAGTGTGACGACCCGGACCTGGCTGCGGCCTACTGCCGGGTCTATAACGACTGGCTTACGGACCTGTGCCGGCCCTACTCGGACCGCATCGTCCCCATAGCCCACGTATCGCTGCTGCGGGTAGAGGACGGTGTGACGGAGGTGAGGCGGGCCGCGGGGCTGGGGGCAAAAGGGGTATACCTGTTCTCCGTACCGGCGAACGGCATCCCATACGGGGACCGGTACTACGACTCGTTCTGGGCCGAGTGCCAGGACATGGGCTTGCCCGTGGGCATCCACGTAAGCAACACCCCGAGGCACTCGGGGCACGAGCTGTACCAGGGGGGCTTTGGCCAAAACAGCTGGTTCTTCAACCTGATGTATAATCCCGACTGCCAGATAGCCTTCACCAGCTTTTTCCAGGGCGCTGTCTTCGAGCGCTTCCCCAGGCTGTCGGTCGGGGTGGTGGAGACGGGGTGTGGGTGGATCGCCCACTGGATTTATCTTATGGACGCCAAGTATAGGATGATGGGGAGGAAAAGCACGGAGATGAAGCTCCTGCCCAGCGAGTACTTCGACAGGCAAGGCTGGATATCCGGCGAGACCGACGAAAAGAGCTTCCCATTCATGGCCCAGCTGGTGGGCGCTCACAAGCTTATGTGGGGCTCCGATTACCCCCACGAGGAAGGCCACGGGGAGCCGCTGGGTGAATTCAAAGAGACCATAGCCTCCCTTTCTCAGGAGGACCAGGCCAAGATCCTTGGCGAAAACGCCCTGGGGATTTACGCTCTAGGGTAGGACGGTTTTGAGAGATATACCGCCCGCCTTCATCGACTAGCTCCCTTCGACGGAACACTTAGACAAGTCCCGAGTATCGGGACCAGCTCAGTACAGGCTCAGGATAGGCAGGAAATGCGCAGACGGGCCTCGGCGTGATCCGGGTCCAGGGTGAGCGTGGTTCCGAGGAGGCCAGGCTCTGCTAAGATTGCCGATATCGGGTGCGATGGACGTGCTTGCAGACTTGACAGATTTCGAACAATACAGGGAATGCTCAGAGAGGGGCTCAACACCATGTTCGTGAGAAAGTTAGACGACTTGATAGGCACCGACAAAGAGATGAAGCTGACGGATGGCGGAAAGTTCCTCCGAAGCCTTCGCTTCCTCACAAAAGAGGACGGATGCGGCTTCTCCATGTCCGACGTTCTCATCAAAGGCGGCTGGAGTATCGACCTCCACTATAAGAACCACATGGAAGTGAATTTCATTGCGGGGGGCCAGGTGACGGTCCAGGACCTCACCCTTAATAAGAGCTGGACGCTGGGTCCGGGCATGCTCTACGTCGTGGGCCCGAAGGACCGCCATCGTCTGACTGCTGAAGGGGACGCCCACATAATCAGCATCTTCAACCCGGCGACAAAGGGGACCGAGAGGCACGACGCCGACGGGGCTTTCGAGGCCACGGGAGAGATCCCACCTGCCTGGAAGGGCGAGTCGGGGCGCACCATGTTCGTTATGAGGGAGGAGGATGCCCGCACGGTGATGCTCGGTGGAGGCAAGAGCCGGGCTTCCCGCTATCTGAACCGCGATGACGGCTGCGGCCTCACCATCTCCCTGCCGCGCGGGTCGGCAGGCAGCGAATCCATACTCTGGTACAAACACCACGTGGAGGCCAACTACATCCTTGAAGGGGAAGCTACCGTAGAGGACCTCACCACGGGGGAGAAATGGGAGCTAGGGCCCGGCTCTCTTTACGTCGTAGGGCCGAAGGACCGCCACAGGTTCACGAAAAAGACGGACCTTTACCATATGAGCGTCTTCAATCCGCCTTTGAAAGGCGACGAAACTCATGATGCCGCCGGCAGCTACCCGCCTGGTGGGGAGATACCACCAGCATGGCGGAACTGATCGAGCGCCGTCCCTAGCTGCGCTTGCCGGGACAGTACCCCCGCCATGGTTCGACAAGCTCACCACGAGCGGGGGCTATCGCCCTTCTGGGCTTCTGACGACACTCGACCGAAGGTTATGCTGATTTCGGCTACCAGGCGCTAGCTCTGTGGGTTCAGGAGCCACTCCTGCTCTCGGGCGGGACCCGTGAGCCAGGTCATGGTATCTTCCATCCATCCGGGCTCCAACTCCACCCCCAGGCCGTTGGCCAGTCTGTTGAAAAAGTTAAAGCGACAGGTTATCAGCACCGTCGATAGCACCTGCTCGTCACTCAGCCCCAGGGCCTTCAGCGCATCGATGTGCTCCTTTTTCATCGACCCCGGATCTCTGGTGAGCCGGGCAGCGAAGTCCAGCATCCCCCGGGTCTGGGGGTCCAGGTCGGCCTTGGTGTAGTCGTGCATCACGTGGCTGGCCAGTGCCGGGTCATCAGACGCTTTACGGAGGAACCCTCCGTGATGAATCGTTCAGTCCCGGCAACTGTTGACAACCGAAACCACCGTGGCTATCGCTTCCTTCTGTGCCTCGCTCAACTCAGTGGCCGCCTGATGGATGCCCAGGGTCATGTGCATCGCCCCCCTCATAGCCCTGGGCTGTATCGACATCACCTTGTTTATGTTGTAGGGGTCGTTCGATTCTTCCTCTCTTATCCAGGACATTGCACGCTCCTCCTTCTTCTTAAATACAGCTACCTTATCAGCCACTCTTGCTCTCTGGCGGGGCCCGAAATCCAGGCCTGGGTCTCCTCCATGACGCCGGACTCCAACTCTACCCCCAGGCCATCGGCCAGCCGGGTTAGAAAGTTGAACCGGCAGGCGATGAGCACCACTGAAAGCACCTGCTCATCGCTGAGGCCCAGGGCCCTCAGCCCGTCGACGTGCTCCTTTTTCATCGACCACGGCTCTCTGGTGAGCCGGGCAGCGAAGTCCAGCATTCCCCGGGTCTGGGGGTCCAGGTCGGCCTGAGTGTAGTCGTGCATGAGGTGGCTTGCCAGCTTTTCGTCTCCCGACTCGGTGCGGAGGGCCCCTCCGTGATGTACCGTTCAGTAGCGGCAACGGTTTATCACCGATACCACCGCGGCGATGGCCTCCTCCTGGGTCCGGGTAAGGGCCGAGGCCCCCTTATCGATAGCCCTTCCCATGTGGGCGACGGCGTTCATCGCCCTGGGGTTTATGGACATCACCCGGGTCACGTTGAATGCCTCGCGGGTTTCCGCTTCTCTTATCCAGGACATCGCATCCTCCTTACTCTCTCAGCTACTATCCATCGTCTCCAGCTCAGACCAAAGGCCCTTGGCCGTCTTCGAAGCGGTGGAGTACCCGAACCCCTTTCTGCGAAGATGGTCTACCAGCTTCTTGTAGAAGGTGTCGTAATCGTCTTTAGGGATCGTCCTGGCCCTCTTCTGCCCGGCCCTGTAGGCCTCGGCCTCATCGTCCAGATCGGCCACCGCCTGGTCGATTTTCTCCCTATCGACTCCCTTGAGGCGCAGCTCCTGCTCCAGGAGCCGCCGGCTCCTGGGCTTGAAGGTGACCCGCTGCTCGACCCAGTACTGGGCGAAGGTCATATCGTCCAGCAGGCCCCGCTTCCTGAGCCTGATAATCGTTTGGTCTATGGTCCCCTCATCGAACTGCCGCCTGCGGAGTCGGACCTTGAGCTCCCGCTCGCTGCGGGGTCGGACCGCGAGATATCTGAGGGAGGCTGACAACGCTTCCTCCAGGGCGGCCTCGGCCTCCAGCTCCATGAGCCGCTCCTGGGTAACCTGCTGCCCGATCTCCAGGCCAGCCTGGAGAGCCACAATGCGGTTCATGCCCAGGGCGAACCGGCCATCGACGAAGATGCTGACCCGGTCCCCCCGTCGCTTCTGCTCCTTTATGTCGGTTATCATTTCCATCTCGCCCTATTCTACGGGTTGATGGGCAAGGCCTTCAAACCCGCGCCCCGGGCTTTCAACAGAATGCAGGGCTCTGGCCTGCTTGACAGCCCGTAGGCCCGACCCTACCCTTTCATCGCCAGATAGGTCTGCTGAGGTCCCAGGCTAGCACTGATTCAAGGAGACGGAGATGGCGGAGCGGTACGACGTTGCGGTGGTGGGTGGTGGACACAACGGGCTTGTCGCGGCGTGCTACATGGCAAAGTCGGGACTTAAGGTGATAGTCCTGGAGCGCCGGCACATGGTCGGGGGAGCATCGATCACTGAAGAGCCGTTTCCCGGGTTCAAGGTCTCTACCATAGCAATGGTGGGAGGCCTACTGAAGCCCAAGATAATAGCCGACCTGAGGCTGGAGAGGTTCGGATACCAACTTCTGGACACCTATGACCCCGTGGGCATGCACCTTTTCCCCGACGACCGATGCCTGATCTGGTGGCAGGACCCGGTCAAGACCCTCGCCGAGTTCGATAAGTTCTCCAAGAAGGACGGCCAGGCCTTCCTGGACCTGGCCTGGCAGTTGGACCGCCTGGCCCGGGTGCTGAAGCCCCTGGAGCTAATACCTCCCCTCAGCCTCCCCGAGGTGGCCGCAAAATTTGACGACCCGGCCGATGTCGACCTCCTCTACGAGGTGATGTTCAGCTCTATGAAGGACTTCCTGGACGCCAGGTTCGAGTCGGAGGAGGTGAAGGCAAGCATCGCTCCAGGTGGAACAGTTGGCCTGGCCGGGGGCCCTTATACTCCCGGCAGCGTTTACATGATGCTCCACTACTGGCCCGAAAGCGGCATCGCCCTGGGTACTGTGCCCGGGGGTATGGGGGCGATCACTCAGGCCCTCTCCAGATGCGCTCAAAGCCACGGGGCCACCATTCGTACGGAGGCCGAGGTGGCCAGGATCATCGTCCGTGACGCAAGGGCCACGGGTGTGGAACTGGTCAGCGGAGAAGTGATAGACGCCCGGATCGTGGTCTCCAATGCTGATCCCAAGAGGACCCTGCTTGGATTGGTGGAGTCCCAGCATCTGGACGAAGGTTTCAGGCACCGGTTGAGGAGCGTACGAACCGAAGGGATAGTGTTCAAGGTGAACCTGGCCCTGAGCGAGTTGCCCGATTTCAAGGCATACCCCGGCAAAACCCTGGGGCCCCAGCACATCGGGCCCTTTCGCATCAACCCTACCGTTGACTACCTGGAGAGAGCCTGGGACGACGCTAAATACGGTCATACCTCCCGGGAGCCGTACATGTACTGCGTCATCCACTCGGCCACAGACCCGACGGCCGCGCCCGCGGGCAAGCATAGTCTGGGCCTGTTCGTCCAGTTCGCCCCCTACCACCTGAAGGACTCCACCTGGGAGGTGGAGCGAGATGTCTTCGGCAAGCGGTGCATAGAGACCCTGGCACAGTATGCGCCCAACGTGCCCGATGCGATCATAGACTACCAGTTTCTCTCCCCGAAGGACCTGGAGGAGAAGCTGTACTTGACACATGGCCACATGTTCCACACCGAGCTAACGGCGAGCCAGCTCTTCTCCTTCAGACCGATGCGAGGGGTATCCGACTACCGCACCCCGATAGACGGTCTGTACCTGTGTGGGGCGGGGACCCATCCCGGTGGCACGGTGAGAGGGGCGCCGGGGCACAACGCGGCCCACGAGGTGATCAAGGACCTGAGGGAAGGGGCCGCAGGCTGAAGGCCCAGGCCTTCAGCGATCATCGTTGCAGCCGGAACGATGGTGATGGAGGAGAGGGTGCTAATAGCACTTTCGACCATTCCTTCGTCGGGACTCAGGGCAGGGGGCCATCCTTCCTATGCGGGAAAGTCCGGCAAAGGGGCTCCTGGATGAGAGTTGCCACCGTAGCGGTTAGCTAAGCAACTCGGGTTCGGGTGCCGGCTCTGGGGGTGAAGGGTTGGTGGCGAGATTTACGGCCTTGCGAATCTGCTCTTCCAGTTCCAGGGCCAGGGTCTTATTCTGCTTGAGGAACTCTTTGGCGTTCTCCCGGCCCTGGCCCAGTCGGGTCTCCCCCACGGAGAAGAAGGCCCCGTTCTTCTTGATGAGATCGTGGGTCACGCCCAGGTCCACCAGGTCGGCTTCCTTGCTGATCCCCTGGTTGAACATGATGTCGAACTCGGCGGTGCGGAAGGGGGCCGCCACCTTGTTCTTAACCACCCGGGCCCGCACGCGATTTCCTATGACCTGGTTGCCCTGCTTGATGCTCTCTATGCGACGCAGGTCTATCCTGGCCGAGCTGTAGAATTTGAGGGCCCGCCCGCCAGGTGTGACCTCAGGGTTGCCGAAGAAAACGCCCACCTTCTCCCGAAGCTGGTTTATGAAGATGACGGCGGTCTTGGAGCGGCTGATGGAGGCGGTTAGCTTACGAAGGGCTTGGGACATGAGGCGGGCCTGCAGGCCTATGTGGGTATCGCCC
>JADFJI010000107.1 GCA_022566235.1 Chloroflexota bacterium | reverse complement strand
GCCTTGGCCTTTGCCCTGGTGGATGCCACCTTAGACTCCTCAGCTAGGGAAGGCTCATCCTCGGTTTGGACCACCTCACCGGCCGGGGTCTCGACCTCCGGCGCTTCGTCGGTAGGGGCAGTGTCTACGGCTTCATCTAAGGCCGGGGCGGGGACGTCGGGCTCTGCTACCTCGGTTTCCACGAGGGCCTCTACGGCTTCATCTGAGGCCGGGGCGGGGACGTCGGGCTCTGCTACCTCGGTTTCCACGACGGCCTCTACGGCTTCATCTAAGGCCGGGGCGGGGACGTCGGGCTCTGCTACCTCGGTTTCCACGACGGCCTCTGTTACCTCTTCGAGGGCCTGCGCGGCTTCGGTCGTGCTCTCGGTCGCCGCTGCGACTACCTCTTCTTCAGTCTTAACGGCAGGCTCAGCAGCAGTCTCCGCCACTGCTTCTTCAACGGTAGCTGCAGCCGCTACCTCAGCCTGCTCGGCCTTCTCCGGGGCCTCCACTACAGGGGTCTTGGCCTTGGGCTTGCGCCTGCGCTTGATCTTTGGCTTCACCTCCTCCTCCGCCTCCACCACCTCAATCGTTACAGCGGGCTCCACCTCCGGCGCCAGGCGTACAAGGGTCTGATAGGTCCCTACAGCTTTGATCGGTTCTTGCAGGGCCAGCTCTCCTGCCCCGATCTCCTGGCCTACGGTCCGGGACAGCTCGGCCGCCACGACGGCCGGCGTAACCGATCCGTATAGGCGGCCCGATGGCCCGCTCTTTGCCGTGATGACTATCGTTTGCCCTTCCAACATCGGTGCTAGCGCCTCGGCCCGGGCCCCGGCATTATCTTGCTTAAGGGAAGCGACCCTCTTCAATGCCTCGACCCGGCGCACCTGGTCTGGGGTCGCCAGAACGGCCAGGTTCTTGGGAAAGAGGAAGTTACGGGCGAAGCCGTTCTTCACCTCTTTTACGTCACCGACCTTGGCTACGTTGGTTACTTCTTCTAGAAATACTACTCTCACAATATCCTCTCACGTGTGTACGAAATCAGGATTAATCCGATAAGACTATTATATTCGGCCCCATATGCTGGCACAAGACAAATAGACCCGAGAGTCGGGTCATTTCAAAGCCTCTTCCAGCCCGTTTTCCCACCTTGAAGCGATGCCGGCCAGGGGAATGTCGATCAAACCCTCGATGTTAAGGTTCCTCCCTTCCACTATTCCCAGCTCCAACAGGGGCACGCCCGAGGCCTGGGCCTTTTCTATTATACGTTTGAGATTATCGGGATGGGCCGAGACTACTATTCGGGACTGTCCCTCCCCGAATAGGGACTCATCCCAGCGAAGTGCTGCATCCAACCTACCACGGAACCCGACCTGGCCCTTTATGCAGCACAGGGCAAGGGCCACCCCCAGCCCTCCCAGAGAGCAGTCGTGGGCCGATTCCACCAGGCCATCATTGATGAGGGAGAGACAGAGTCCCTGGACCCGGCCCTCCAGATCCAGGTCCAGACTGGGCTTCCCGGCCACCAGGTGGTGAATGACCTCAAGATACTCGCTGCCCGCCAGGCCCGGGTCCCCGGCATCTCCCCCCAGCAACAGCACCACATCACCGTTCTCCCGGAACCCGATCTGGCAACCTTTGTCCACATCCTCCAACAGGCCGAGCATGCCCACGACGGGGGTCGGGTATATGGCCTCCCCTCGGGTCTCGTTATACAGGCTCACATTGCCGCTGATCACCGGCACCCCCAGAGTGCGGCAGGCCTGGGCCATGCCCTTGATACACTCTTCCATCTGGTAATACACCTCTGGTTTCTCGGGGTTGCCGAAATTGAGGCAGTCGGTCAGGGCGATGGGCTTGGCCCCGACGCATACCACGTTCCGGGCGGCCTCCGCCACGGCAATGGCCCCTCCCGTGTAGGGGTCCAGGTAGCATAGCCTTCCATTGCCGTCGGTGGTGAGGGCCAGGGCCTTCCGGGTGCCCTTGATCCTGACCACTGCCGCATCGCTCCCAGGCGGGACCACCGTATTGGTCATCACCTGGTGGTCGTACTGCCGGTACACCCATAGCTTGCTGGCGATGTTGGGTGAGGCCAGAAGCCTCAGCAGGACCTCCGACGGTCCCTCGGAAGGGAGGGGCAACGCCTCAAGGTCGACGGCCTGTAGCCGGTCCAGCTCCGGCGGCTTCTTGCCCTCCAGGGTGTAAAGAGGCGGGTCGGTCAACACGCCCACTGGAAGATCGGCTACCTGAACGTTCCCTTCTCTGATCCTGACCCGATCGTCGTCAGTGACCTGCCCGATGACATCGGCCCACAGGTCCCACCGATTGGTGATCACCTTTACGTTGTCCCAGTTCTCCGGGGCTATTATCAGAAGCATCCGTTCCTGGGACTCGGACAGCATCACCTCGTATGGAGTCATTCCCTCCTCTCGCCTCAAGACCCGGGACACATCGATCTCCACCCCGCTGCCGGCCCTGCCTGCGCTTTCCACTACGGCGCTGGTGAGGCCGGCGGCGCCCAGATCGGCCAGTCCAACCAGCAGGCCCGAATCCACCAGCTCCAGACACGCTTCAATCAGCACCTTTTCGAGGAACGGATTCCCAACCTGGACCGTGGGCCTCAGCTCCCGCTCTTCCTCGAAGGTGCGAGAGGCCAGGCCCGAGGCGCCGTGAATGCCGTCCCGCCCCGTATCGGACCCCACCATGACCAGCAGGTTTCCGGGGCCTTCGGCCCGGGCCCTGATCAGCCGTTTCGTATCCACCAGGCCGACGCACATGGCGTTCGCCAGCGGGTTGCCTGAATAGGAGGGCGAAAAGACCACCTCGCCTCCCACGTCGGGTATGCCCAGGCAGTTGCCGTAGTCGCTGATCCCACCGACCACTCCGCCGAAGAGATACCGGTTGCGAGGCTGGTCTAGGGGCCCGAAGCGCAATGAGTTCAGAAGGGCGATGGGCCGGGCCCCCATGGTGAATATGTCCCTGACGATGCCCCCTACCCCCGTGGCGGCCCCCTGGTGCGGCTCGATGGCCGATGGGTGGTTGTGGGACTCTATCTTCATCACCACTGCAAGCCCATCGCCTATGTCCACCACCCCGGCGTTCTCCTCCCCCGGCTTCACCATCACCCGCTCCCCTTGAGATGGGAACATCCTCAAGAGGGGCCTGGAATGCTTGTAGCTGCAGTGCTCGCTCCACAGGGAGCCCACCATCCCCAGCTCCACATCGTTGGGCACCCGGCCAAGCCGTTCTACAACCAGGGCGTACTCCGCCCGGGTGAGGGCCAGTCGATCCAGGGCTTCTTCAGGTATCGACATCTTTTCAGTCAAGTATACCGCCTTGGAGAGCGTTTAATAACAGTTTCGACCATCCCCCTGGCCCCCTTCCCTTCGTCAAGCTCAGGACAGGCCTGGTCAGGAAGGGGGGATAAATTAGGTATGTCCCGACATGTCGGGACATACCCCCAGCCCCGACGCGGAGTCCCGAGAATCGGGACGAGTCGGGACACTTCCCCCTTTCGAGAAGGTTGTTAAACGTCCTACCGCCTTGTCTGGATGCGAAAACGGCGCCTTCAGAACGGCTCAAGTCAGTATCACCACCAGGGCCAGGGCGTTGTTGAGCAGATGGGCGATCATCGAACCCCACAGCGCTCCGGTCTTATGATATATCCATGCCAGCAGGAATCCCAAGACGAACAGGGGCAGGAACTTCAGGGGTTCTATGTGGGCGATAGAGAATAGGGCAGCGCTGGCCAGTGCCCCCTTCATAAAGCCATACCGAGTGGCAGCACCGCCAAAAATGAAGCCTCGAAAGAAGATCTCTTCCGCTACTGGGGCGACTGCTAAGGCCAGGATAGACAGTAGCACCAGCACCACGCCACCCTCTTCGATGAAGGTGGAGGGGGTCACCCGTCCCGTGTCCACACCAATGAGTTTCAGGATAGACAGGTAACCAACCTGTACCCCTATTCCCACCAGGAACACACTCCCTGCTAGAATGACGTCCCCCGCGTTGGGCCGTCTCCACAGGCCCAAGGCCCTCCAGCTAATCTGATACTTGGCCACGGCGAAGATCCAAACCGTGGCCAGCAAGACCCCCTCAAGAATGAAGGTCACCACCAGGGCGTATAGGCCCAGGTTTGCGTCTTCGATCAGCAGGGTAGTCAGGATAAACAGCAGGAAAACGGTCAAGGCCTGAGCAGTGAAGAACCCGATGCCTCGGGCCAGGTCGCCGACGGTCCACGGGGCTATACCCAGTTGGCCCCCATATCCGGCCGACCGGCTGGCGGCCTGGGAGACTCCCTTTGGGGCAGCAACCCAGGACCGGCTGCCGCACCGGGAACAGTAGTCGTGGGACTGCGGGGCCATCTGGCTGCACCGCTTACACAGCTTCAGCGCTTCTGAGGGGTGTATGCTCACGCTCTTGCATCGACTCCGCGAGGTGTGATTGGGAAGAGAATAAGACCATTATCCCCTAAATCTCAGTCGGGGGCGACCCGCAGCCAGGGGTCAACTGCCTCAACCCTTAAGCTATCCCCACAGTGAACTGCTCCTCACAGCGGGACCCGATTCCCATCTGATCGGTACATACTATGTATGGGTCACGGTGCTCAGGGTCAGAGGGCTTTAGCGGCCGAGACCTCCGTCTCGTTCAGGCGCCTGGAGAAGCGGGCGCGCGACGAGGCGGTGGAGGTAGTGGGGGGGTCATCATGCCAGGATGGACTGAAAGATATACCTGCCATCAGCACCGCCCAGCAGGTCCTCGCAGCACCGCTCTGGGTGGGGCATCATTCCCAGGACGTTTCCTTCCCGGTTCACGATCCCGGCGATGCCGTTCAGGGACCCGTTTGGGTTGGATTCCGGGGTGACCTGGGAGTCTTCGGTGCAGTATCTTAAAACTATCCGGCCCTCCTCCTCCAGCTCGTTAATGGTGTCCTCACTAGCGTAGTAGCGTCCCTCGCCGTGGGCTATCGGGATGCGGATGACCTGCCCGGGCCTACAGGCCCGGGTGAATGGCGTGGATCTGTTCTCGACCCGTACGTTGACCCAGCTACATCGAAACTGGAGGCTGTCATTCCTCATCAGGACTCCCGGAAGAAGTCCGGCCTCGCATAAAATCTGGAAGCCGTTGCAGATGCCTATGACAAGCCCACCGCGTTTAACGAACCCTTCGATGGCGCCCATAACCGGCGAGAACCTGGCGATGGCCCCGCACCGGAGGTAGTCGCCATAGGAGAACCCTCCGGGCAGCAAGAGGCAATCGTAGGAGGAGAGGTCTGTATCCTTGTGCCAGACGTAGCTGGCCTCCTGTCCCATCACCTCTGTGACGGCGTGGTAGCAGTCGCCATCACTCCACGTCCCCGGAAATACGACGATCCCGAAACGCATCGCCAGTCTTCACCTCAGACAAAAAGAGAGCCCACCATCCGTAGGCGGGCACAGCCTACCCAGGACATCGTATCACAAAGTATCCCGGGAATACCGTGTGCAGTCACTCGCTCAGAAGCTCGGTAACTATCTTGTTGACCTCGGCACCCTCGGCCTTGCCGCGCACCTGGGGCATGAGTTTGCCCATGAGTTTGCCCTTGTCCTGGGGAGAAGCCGCGCCGACCTCGGCGGCAGTGTCCTTTATCATCTGGACCAACTCCTCAGAAGACATCTGGGGCGGAAGGAATTCTTCCAGGACCACGAGTTCCGCCGACTCCTTGGCGGCCATGGCATCCCGCCCGCCTTCCTCGAACGCCCTGATACTGTCGCGGCGGTCGCTGGCCTGCTTGGTGGCCACTTCGATCATTCCGGCGTCGTCCAATTCCTTCTTCTGTTCCTTCTCGACTGCTTGAACGGCGAATTTAAGGAAACGCAGGGCGTCCAAGCGTGCCTGGTCGCGGTTGCGCATCGATTCTTTGATGTCTTCTTCCAGCTTGTCTCTGAGGGCCATGGCGAAAATCTGTTCCTGTCGTTCTTGCCTGACGATTACGATTGATAAGGTCAGGCTTGATTGGGGCCGATGGGCCGCATCCCCATTCTACCCCTTCGGCGGGGCGCGTAGATCATAGGGGGCGTAAAAATTGGGTGTCAAACTGGAAGGAGTTCGTCGATAATTGCTATGTCTTCCCACCGGACTCAATTTGAACCTACTGCTCAGTGATATACTCTCTAAGCCATCCAAAATAGGTAATTCAATTAACCGGTGCGGTCTTGTTCCTTATTGAAATACGGATTGAATCCGGGTCAATCCGTTAACGACATACTCGTCGTGGAAGTTTTCAATGACCTTAATAAAGTTTGTTCACTGCGCCGACCTTCATTTGGATAGTCCTTTTAAGGGCCTCTTCGACGTAGCTCCAGCGATTGCGAAATCCATTTACAACGCGACATTCGAAGCGTACGACAATATCATAAATCTGTGCCTCCAAGAACAGGTGGATGCTTTGTTCGTCGCTGGCGACATTTTTGACGGCGCCGACCGAAGTCTAAAGGCCCAACTAAGGTTCGTTGAAGGCTTAAACAAACTAGAGGCATCAGGCATTCGGTCATTCATCTGTCACGGAAACCACGACCCCCTCGATGGATGGGAAGCCCAGTTAGCGTATCCAGCGGGATGCCACCGATTCGGTCCTGAAGTTTCGGGAGTACCTGTGTTTTCAAAAGAACCCGACCGAGCGATGGTTTACGGGATCAGTTACCCGCAACGGGAAGTTCGTGATAATCTCGTGCCCAAATTCGATCACGTGAACCAAGGTCCGTTCAATATTGGTCTGCTTCATGCAAATGTTGGAACAGATACCGGACACGACACCTACGCTCCTTGCACTCTCTCTGATTTAGAACAGGTGGGTGTCGATTACTGGGCATTGGGACATGTCCATACCCGTCAAATCCTTCGCCAGGAAAACCCCGTGGTGGTCTATCCCGGCAACCCCCAAGGCCGCCATCAGAATGAACCCGGCGCGCGAGGAGTTTATTTGGTGGAGGTCGACGATTCCAAAAAAATGACACTGGAATTCCGGCCTATGGACAGCGTACGGTGGGAGACCCTGTCCTTGGAAATCAGTGAATTGGAGTCTGAGCAGTCACTATTGGACGCCATGGACAAACTTGTATCTGACCAACAGGCTGCGACGGTTGGACGATCAGTCATTTTCAGGCTGAGCCTTTTCGGACGCGGACCTTTGCATCAATCGCTGATTCGGCCGGAGTTCATCGAGGATGCCCGCCAGAATATCAATGAAATTTGGTCGCAACAATTTCCTTTCCTTTGGT
>JADFJI010000106.1 GCA_022566235.1 Chloroflexota bacterium | reverse complement strand
ATGGATGCCCTCAACGTGCTGCGAGCCCACAGGTATCCCAGGGTCACCGAAGAGATACCCGAGATAATCGAGATGGTGAAGGGGCTGGTGGACAAGGGATACGCCTATTCCGTCGATGGAGATGTCTACTATCGGGTCAACAGCTATGCAGACTACGGGAAACTCAGCCATCGGACCCTCGAGGGGATGATGGCGGGGATAAGGGTGGAGGTGGACCAGCGTAAGGAGCACCCTATGGACTTCGCCCTATGGAAGTCCGCGAAGCCGGAGGAGCCATCTTGGGAGAGCCCCTGGGGTCCCGGGCGGCCAGGCTGGCACATGGAGTGCAGCGCCATGTCTCTCAAATATCTGGGGGAGACCCTCGATATCCACGGCGGTGGCTTCGACCTGGTATTTCCCCACCACGAGAACGAGATCGCCCAGACCGAGGCCTACACAGGCGTCACCCCCTCTGTTCGATATTGGATCCATAACGGCCTCCTTCAACTGGGCGATGAGAAGATGAGCAAGTCTCTGGGTAACCTGGTGACCGTGAAGGAGGCCCTGGCCAGCTATAGCCCCGACGCCCTACGCCTCTTTTTCCTCAGCTCCCACTACCGCAGCCCCCTGACCTATAGCGATGAAGCCATCCAGTCTATGGAACGGGGCGCAGCCAGGCTGCGCAATGCTGTGGAAAGCCCCTCCCAATCAGGAGATTCTAGCGCCGAGGTCTCCCCCGATGTCCGACGCAAGCAGTTTATCGAGGCCATGGAAGACGATTTCAACACACCCCAGGCCATCGCCGCCCTTCACGATCTGGCCAGGGAGATAAACAGGGGAAAGCACAACGGCGCCGGCACCCTGAGCGCGGTGGAGACCCTCAAAGAGCTAGCCGGTGTGCTGGGTCTGACACTTAAGGAACCGTTGGCAGAAGCGCCCCTAGACTCATCGGCACTACGGGAGCTGGTCCAATCGATAGCCAGGGACCTTCAGTCCTCGGGTCTGGACGCCCTGGCCGAATCCCTGGGCGGCATCCACGTCGCCGACGAGGCGGGGCCCGACGCCTACATCGAGGCGCTAATATCGGTCCGTGGTGAGCTGAGAAAGGCCAGGGAGTGGGGCCTGGCCGACAACATCCGCGGCGGCCTGGCCGAACTGGAGATAGCGTTGGAGGACACTCCCCAGGGCAGCCTCTGGAAACGCAGCTAGCTGATCGCGGCGCCGTAGGGAAGAGCCATGATGGACCGGATGATCGAGATACCGCCAAAGGTCACGCCCACCGCCGACAGCGGTTACCTGGAGGAGTTGACCAAGGCTATTTTCCGCGCAGGCTTCAGTTGGAGGGTGGTGCGGGGGAAATGGGACAGCTTTCGACGGAGCTTCGATGGGTTTGAGATCGACAGGGTTGCGGGATACGGGCCTGACGATCTGGACCGCCTCTTCAACGACGAGGGGATCATTCGCAACAGGCGGAAGATACTGGCCACCATCGAAAACGCCCAGAGGATGCAGGCCCTGATCGCCGAGCACGACTCCTTCCACAGCTACCTGAGGTCCCTGGCCCACCTGGACTACTATGGGCGAGTCAAGGTGCTGACGGACGAGTTTGCAGGGTTGGGACGCACCGGGGCCTTCGTTTTCCTCCACTGCGTCAATGAGGAGACCCCAGGCTGGGACCAGCGGTAACTGTTTCCTGGCCCTAGTCAGTCCAATACAGCGCCTAATCTGCTTCTACATCGTTCTCATTCTCAAGTAATTCCTGATCGTACTTCTTTGACTCAGCTAAGAGCTTGGCGTATTTCTTGTCGTATTCGTCAAATTCTCCCTTAGTAGAGTGTAGCGTTGCTTCAATTGATAACTGAATAATCTCCAATTGGGGGTCATCTTGGAGGAGTTCGACCCTAGCAAGGTCGCAGGCCCTCCTCAGGGCCTCATCAGCCAACTTGCGGACTTCTTGGGTTGTATGGCCCAGTGCCTCAGGCGTTACCTTTGGGGGGTCATCTTGTGGGAGTTCAATCTCGGGAATGTGGGCCCTCCTCGCCAGGGCCTCCAACTCCCTTCTCAGGTCCTCATCCAGTGGCTGTCTTGAAAACAGAGTGCTTCGCCCCCTGATTGCAGTCGATAATGCATCTAGGTACATCATCCCCAGGATTTCAACAGAGATATAGGTCGTGGTATAGGTCGCCCCTCCTGACTTTGAACTCGCTATCAGGGCATTTTCCATCTCCTTGTATCTCCCAACCTCCTCGTACAAACAGGCCAGATCACGCCAAAGAAACCTGGCCCCGAGGCGCTCATAACTAGTCGAAGTAAACACGCCCAATTGCCGGTCTTTCTGGCTCTTCTCCATGTAACTACTTGTCCATTTTACCTTCTCTGTATAAGGTGGACCCCTTTCGGCCAATTCTTCTAACCTGGTTATCTCTTCTGTTATTCTTTGCTCCCTCTCTGCTTTCCTTCTCGCTGAACGTACTTCTTCCACAGGGAGGCGAGGCAACCCTGGCCACTCACCCGTTGCCTGGAAACTCCCGACGGCTAGATTCAAAACACGGCTATTTTCAGCACTCAATCCGCCATCTATTTCCACACAGTACGCCAGGAAGTCGGCAATATCTAAGGTGGGTTCTACAAGGTTGGCAAAGCGGCGTTCCCAAGTGTCTTTGTCAAATTTCCTTACTTGCCGTTCCTCATTATCTTCCCGCCGTATTTCAACGTAGCTGCGGAATCGGCCACCAGCCTTGACCATACGCCACTTTCCAACACGAGCATCCTGTACGTAGAGGCCCAGGGTACTCACTAATCCACGCAGGCGGAATGGAAGCAAAAACTTGTTTAGCGCAATCAACTCAAGTTGGGTGAATAGTCGGTCCAGATCATCTTTATTCATGGTAGACCCCACTTTCGTGGAATGCGTACAGGAAATGTTGGCCCCGGAATTATTATAGGAGCTTTATTCCGACAGTAATCGACTTACTAGGTCAAAGAGGAGAGAGGCCGCACGATAACGGGATTGCCTATCTCAGCCCCCGTCCTGGCTGCGGCGCTCCCGTTCTTCTCGCAGATCTCAAGGTATCCCGCGCTGCCGACGATGGACAACAGCCCCTCGCCCTCCTCATAGCTCCTACAGATGCCCTTCACCCTGTTTCCGCCTATCTCCGTCTCAACCCGATGGTCAGGCAGGTCCGAGGCCTTTATGCTGGTTATCAGGTTGCCGTACCCATCGATATGAATTATCTCCCCTTCGATGCTGCCGTCAACACCCCTGACAGGGGTGGGACGGGGGAAGGCCACAACTGAAGAGACCGGCTCGCCGAACTCCTCCAGGGGCACGCCTAGGGACAGGTGAGCGGCCACGGGAGCAAAAATGTCCCGGCCGTGAAAGGTGTCGCTGACTTGGGGACGCCAGTACAGGCTCCGGGTCAGGGTCACGGCCTCGAAGCCGCGCGGAAGCCTCTGGAGATCGCCTTCTCCAACATTTATTGGCTGCCGAGGAGCACCAGGCCCCGTTTCCTCCGGGGCATCGGTAAAAACATAGCTGAAGACTCCGTTATCGGGACCTATGAAATAGTGGTCCAATCCTCGGATCGACAAGGCTCGCCGGCCGGTCCCCACCCCAGGGTCAACCACCGCCAGGTGGATCGTGCCCTTGGGGAAATACCGGTATGCAGACCCGAGGACATAGGCCCCTTCCCTCACATTCTGAGGGGTGACAGCGTGGGAGATATCCACGATCTTGACCTCGGGGTTGATCTCCAGAATGGCGCCCTTCATGGCGCCTACATAGCTGTCTTTGAGGCCGAAATCGGTGGTGAGGGTGATGATCGAGCCCATATAAGCAACCAAATTAGGCGTTGGGACCAGGGGACTGGCCCTGGAAGATGGTGGGGGAGCCTACCCGAAGCGAACGCTGAGGAGAGATATGAGAACGAACATCACGATAAGGCCTATGGTGGCCTGAAACAGGGTCTTCTCCAGGCCTCGACGGGTGCGAAAGCCGGCGCTGGCCCCGCCGAAGACACCACCCATACCCTGGCCTTTCACCTGGAGCAGGACGACCCCTATCAGGGCTGATGAGATCAGTATCTGGATCAAGTTTAGTAATGACATCTCTTGTGTTTCGGGGCGAGGCCCCTATTTCCTGGATTCTAACTGCTTCCGCAACAAACTGTTGACCATGGCCGGATTGGCCCTGCCCCGCGTCGCCTTCATCACCTGTCCCACCAGGAAGGTCAACGCCTGCTCCTTGCCGGACAGGAAGTCCGATACAGCATCGGGGTTGCTCTCCAGTGCCTGGGCGACGGCCCCCGATATCTCGGTCGAATCGGTCATCTGGAGAAGCCCCTTCTCCTTCACTATCCGTCCAGGGCTTTTACCCGTGTCGAACATCTCCTCGAAAACGCCCTTGGCCATCTTTCCAGACAAGGTCTTGTTATCGATCAGGCCCAGCATCTCGGAGAGGGCCTCCGCCGAGACCTTGGATTCCCGTATCTCCATGCCTTGGGCGTTGAGGAGCTTGGAGAAATCTCCCAGCATCCAGGTGCCGACGGCCCGGGCCCTCTGGCCCGGCTCCACTTTGGGGCTATCCCCGGTCAGCGCAACGCACTCCTCGAAGAAATCGGCCATGGGCTTGGAGTTGACCAGGACCACGGCATCATTGGGCGCCAGCCCGTACTGGGAGATGAATCTGGCCAAACGGGCATCGGGAAGCTCGGGCAGACGGTCTCGTATCTCCTTCACCCAGGCCCGATCGATGACCATAGGCGGCAGGTCCGGCTCGGGGAAGAAGCGGTAGTCGTTGGCATACTCTTTGCTTCGCTGGGAGACCGTAATTCCCTTTGCCTCCACCCAGCCCCGGGTCTCCTGGACAATCCGCTCTCCTTCATTCAAAGCCCGTATCTGGCGTTCCAGCTCATAGTTCAGGGCCCGATAGACCGCCCTGAAACTGTTCATGTTCTTCACTTCAACCTTTGTGTTAAGGTCCTGCGAGCCCACGGGCCTGATGCTGATGTTGGCATCGCATCGGAAACTACCCTCCTCCATATTGCCTGTGGAGACCCCCAGATATTGCAATATGGTGCGAAGCTTGACCAGGTAGAGCCGGGCCTCTTCTGCCGAGCGCAGGTCCGGTTCCCCCACGACCTCCATGAGAGCGGTACCCGAGCGGTTCACATCCACCTGGGAGTACCGCTCTCCATCGGGTCCGTCCTTGTGCACCAGCCTGGCCGTATCTTCTTCCAAATGAACGCGATTGAGCCTGATCTTCCTATCCACGCCGTCTACCTGTATCGTCAGCCACCCCTGGCTGCAGAGGGGCTGGTCGAACTGGGAGATCTGATAGCCTTTCATCAGGTCTGGGTACGGGTAATTCTTGCGGTCGAATTTCGTCTGCTCGGCTATGGTGCAGTTGAGGGCCAGGCCGGTCATGATGGTGTATTCGATGGCTTTGCGATTGATGACGGGAAGGACCCCGGGCATGCCCAGGCACACGGGGCATACATGGGTGTTGGGGGGCGAGTTCACGTAGCCCGAGCTGCAGGAGCAGAACATCTTGCTCTCGGTCTCAAGCTGAGCGTGGACCTCCAGCCCGATGACCGCTTCATAATCGAGTGATGGTCGAGATTCTGTGGATTGAGAAGTTACCATGGGATACAGCGCTTATATAGATTCGACGTAGACCAGTATATCATCGCCACAGGCAGGGGACAACGCAGGGAGTACACCGGCTTTCCAGGACCGCTAACATAAGTCGTCACTCCTCCCAGGCGTCCTCGCCGATGAGGGGCACGAAACGGCAGGCCCCGAGGCCGACGACATCGAAGCCGTTCTCCAGCTTCACCACCCGCTTCAGGTCCTGTTCATCCCGGCCCCCGACGGGCACCACCATCCGTCCACCGACACTTACCTGTTCGAGTAGTTTCTGAGGGATTGTGGGGGCAGCCGCAGCAACGATTATGCCCTGATACGGGGCGTATCGAGGGCATCCCAGCGTCCCCTCCGCTACCTCGACCCTCACGTTTCTGCACCCAAGGCGCCTGATCCGATCCTCGGCCTCCTTGGCCAGCGCCGCTATCCGCTCCACGGTCACCACTCTCCGGGCGAGCTGGGCCAAAAGGACGGCCTGATAGCCGCTTCCGGTCCCCACTTCCAAAACGGTCTCATGTCCCTGAAGCTCCAGGGCCGCCAGCATCATAGCCACGATATATGGCTGGGATATGGTCTGTTGGTGTCCGATGGACACGGGCACATCTTCGTAGGCCAGGTCCTGGGCCTGGGGAGGAACGAATATCTCGCGGGGTGTCCGGGCCATGGCATCGATCACCCGCTGGTCCTTGATCCTTGCGCTCAGGCTTTCGATGAGCCGGCGCTGGGCGATCTCCATCTGAGATCGGGAGCCGTTGGATACCCTGGGCTTCATAGCACCCTCCTCAAACCATGGTATCAGAGGCCCATGAGCGGCACAACTTGCGCCCAACAGCAAGGCCCTTCTGGAAGTGAGGCCCGTACTGAATCTTCGTCCTGTAGTGGGGAGTGCAGTCCCGAGTGTCGGGATTGCCAGGGGATTGATCCCCCCTTCCTGGCGGGAAGGTGGGACACAGGGGGGGTGGTCGAAGGTGTTATTAAACACTCCCTGGACCCGAATTTTGTCCCACCAACGACTCCGATGTATAATTTGTCGATTCCGAAGGTGCATAGTAATAAGCGAGGCCACAAATCGAGAAGGAAAATCTCCGTCGCATCCTAACGAGGGTCCAAGACGGACAACTGAGTGTAAAAGAGGCACTGGACGACCTGCGCCTCCTGCCGTATCAGGACCTGGGATTTGCCAAGATAGATCACCACCGGAGCCTGAGAAAGGGTTTCCCAGAAGTGATCCTGGGCGATGGCAAGACCCCAGAGCAGGTGGCGGCCATCGCCAGGGAGATGGCCTCGCGGGGGGACCGTTTCCTCATAACTCGGGCAGGGCCTTCCCTTTTCGAGGCGGTTAAAGCCGAGGTGGATGAAGCCCTTTACCACTCGACGGCCAGGGTGATTTCGCTAAACAGGCGTAAGAGGGCCCGCCTCAAGGATGGGATAGTCCTCATCACCGGGGGCACCGCGGACCAGCCGGTAGCGGAGGAGGCGGCGGTTACTTGCGAGTTGATGGGCCAGAGGCCGGAGCGGGTCTACGACGTAGGAGTGGCAGGGCTACATCGGCTGCTGGACCATCTGGGCAGTCTCCAGAAAGCCAATGTGATCATCGCCATCGCAGGAATGGAGGGGGCGCTTCCGGGGGTGGTGGGAGGACTG
>JADFJI010000105.1 GCA_022566235.1 Chloroflexota bacterium | reverse complement strand
CGGTGCTCTTCTCTCTCCTGGCGGATCACTTCGGGCGCCGGCACATCGGGGTCATCCAGGGTGTGGTCCTGGCCCCATACGTCTTCGGGGCGATTCTCGGACCCTACCTGGCGGGAGTGACCTTCGACGCCCTGGGCAGCTACACCTGGGTCTTTGTAGCCTTCGGCTGCGCCACTCTTGTCTCGGGGCCCATTGCCCTCACCTCCCGGGAGTCCGGAGTAGAGAGGGCGGTTTTAGACTGAGGTAGCTCAACCGCTCCCCATTTGATCTTTCACGTACGGGAAGGGCTTAGGACAGGCGGGGTGAGGGGCTACGCATTTCGAGCTAGTAGAAGGGCTTGGCGGCCTCCTTCTCGGGCTTGCGGACCTTCTCCAGCGCCCCCCTGGCGGCGGCGGCCATCAACGATGCGTCCGCGACCGCAGGACAGAACATGAATCCCTGCTCAAAGCGCTCCGCGACCTCCTCGGGGCTCCGACAGTGGGTGCCAGCCACCAGACCGTTGGCCCGGGCCACGTCCAGCACCTTCTGGGAGGCCTCGTTGTGCTCCTGGCTCTCCCTGTACTTGGTGGGGTCCACCCCTATGGATAGGGCCAGGTCGGCGGGGCCGATATAGAAGCCATCGATACCCTTGACCTGGGCCATCGCCTCCAGGTTGGGGATGGTGTTGATGCTCTCCACCATTACCAGGCAGACTATCTCCTCGTTGGCGTTGAGGACGTAGTCGCTTCCGGCGTACAGGCTGGCCCGGTTGGGGCCGATGCTTCGGACCCCCACGGGAGGATAGCGACATGCTCTGCCGGCCCTGGCGGCCTCCTCGGCGTTGTTGACCAGTGGGACGATGACGCCGTAGGCCCCGGCGTCCAGCACCCATTGAAACCAGACGGGATCGTTCCAGGGGATACGGGCCATGGGCACCGTATCGGTGGTGCTGACAGCCTGGAACCACTGGGCGGCCCTGTCGGGGCCGATCCCCATGCCGTGCTGCATGTCCAGAACCAGGGCATCGAAGCCGGCGTGGGCCAGCACCTCGGCCATGTAGGTGTCGGGGCTGCCTATCCAGCCCATCACCACCGGTTTTCCTTCTCGCCACATCTGCTTGATCTTGTTGGGTCGCATTGCTCCCTCCGTCGGACTGTCCAAGCGAGGTTCTATCGAATAGCTGATTGCCGTATGGCCGACATATTATCCTACAGACTCTCCAGCACGTCGTCCACGTGCCCGGCCACCTTGACCTTGTCGTAGACCCTGGCTATACGGCCTTCCTCGTCGATTATGAAAGTGGACCGCACAATGCCCATGCTGGTCTTGCCGTACAACTTCTTCTCCCGCCACACGCCGTAGGCCTGGGCCACCTCCCTGCTCTCGTCGCTGACCAGGGAGAAGGGGAGGTCGAACTTCTCCTTGAACCGCTGATGTGATTTTACACTGTCGGGGCTGACGCCCAGCACCACCGAGCCCCTGGCCTGGATGTCGGAGATGCGGTCTCGAAAGTCGCAGGCCTCCCTGGTACAGCCCGAGGTGTTGTCCCTGGGATAGAAGTAGAGGACCACTTTCCTTCCCTTGTACTGGTTAAGCGATACCTTTTCGCTGCTCTCCAGGGTCGCCTCGAAATCGGGGGCGAGGTCTCCGGCCTTCAACACGTTTCACCTCCTGAGGGGCTCCGCTCCTTTGAATCAAGAGTCGGGCGCTTCGTTTCGATAGCAGGATGCCCTAAACATAGGTGTGACGATAATAAGTGTCAAGACCTGAGGGGTTGTGATCGGGGGTTAAGGCCGATTTACCCGAGCTGCGCCCCGTGCTATTCTATGGTTCAAAGTCACCAGAGGGGGGAAAGTATGGCCAGTAGAAAGCCTAGAACTGCCGAAGAGGACGCGATACTCGCCAAGGCCGCCAAATACCTGCCCGGGGCCTCAACGGGCAATGTCTACTACAAGGCGGAGGAAGCGCTCATCATAAAGGAGGCTAGGGGCTCCAAGGTATTCGACTACAGTGGAAACGAGTACATAGACTATCTGCTGGGATCGGGGCCAATGCTCATAGGCCACGCCCACCCGGAGGTGGTGGCGGCGGTCTCGGAGGTGATTTCTCTGGGCAGCACCTACTTCTCGACCAACAGCGCGGCGGTGGATCTTGCCGAAGAGATAGTGAGCGCGGTGCCCTGTGCCGATATGGTGCGATTCGTCTCCAGCGGTTCGGAGGCCACCTACTTTGCCCTGAAGGTGGCCAGGGCATACCGGAAGCGGGACAAGATAGTGAAGTTCGAAGGTGGCTATCACGGCACCAACGACTACGCCCTGATGAGCGTGACGCCCACTTCCCTCAAAGATTTTCCACAGGCAACGGCCGACTCGGCGGGCATCCCCAAGGTGCTGGAGGGGGAGGTGCTGGTCTGCCCCTACAACGATCTGGAGACAACCACCGCCATCATTGAGAAACACCACGATGAGATCGGAGGGGTGATTGTCGAGCCGTGCCAGCGGATCATCCCCCCCATGCCCGGATTTCTGGAAGGGCTGCGTGAGATAACAAGCCACTACCAGATACCCCTCATCTTCGATGAGGTGGTGACGGGGTTCAGGTGGTCATACGGAGGGGCCCAGGAGTACTACGGCGTTACCCCGGACCTGGCCACCTTCGGCAAAGCCGTAGGTGGTGGATACCCGCTGGCGGCTATCGCGGGCCGGGAGGAGATAATGAGGGTGTTCGATCCCGCGTCTAAGGAGGAGGGGTCCTTTGTACCGGGGGTCGGGACCCTGAGCGGGAATCCGATAGCGGCCACCGCGGGCCTGGCCACCCTGAGGGTGCTGAAGCGTGAGGGCAGCATCGAAAAGATCTGGGCCACGGGCAACAGGCTCAAGTCCGAGTTCACCCGTCTGTTGAAGGAGAAAGAGATACCAGGTGTGGTGGTCGGCGAGGCCCCCTGTTTCGATGTCTATTTCGGGGTGGAAGAGGTCAACGACTACCGGGACTCCCTTAAAGCCAACGATGAGATGATGGGTCGCTTCAACCATCACATGCTGGAGTCCGGAGTGCTTAAGGGTGGCCAGAAGTTCTACATCTCTATGGCCCACTCGGCGGAGGACGTGGACAAGACCATAGAGGCCATGGACTACGCCCTGGACCAGGCCAAGGACTAATAGAAAATCGATGCCCCCTGATAGTGGTGTCCCGAGGCCATTAACGGTTGACATCCGCCGCAGCCGATAAGCGTGGCGGTTCGTTTCCACGATGCCCGGGAACTACCCTGGAGCCCCTGACGCAAACAAGCATCGGGTTATGCCATCGGTCAAAGAAGGCCGCTGACGGAGAGATATGAGTGAGCTGTCCGGAAAAGTGCAGACTGTCCTGGGTCCCATCGATGCCGGCGACCTTGGGGTGACCCTGACCCACGAGCACCTGCTGGTTGACCTGGCGAGGGTGTTCCACGAGCCCGAAGAGGCGACCAAATTGGGCTTCGCCCTCCAGCCGGTGTCCATGGAAAACCTGTGGTGGGTTCGGCACAATTGGGCCAGCAACCGGGATAACCATCGCCTCCTGGACGAGGAGATGGCCATCGAGGAGGCGACCAGATATAAAAGGGCCGGGGGAGTAAGCCTGGTAGACGCCACCAGCGTGGGCATAAGGAGGGACCCCCTGGGCCTTGCCCGGATCGCCCGGGCCACAGGCCTCAACGTAATCATGGGGTCGGGCTACTATGTCGACGAGTTCCACCCCCAGGACATGGGCGCCAAGAGCGAGGACGATATCGTCGAGGAGATAGTAGGGGACCTGACGGAGGGGGTGGGTGACACGGGGATTAAGGCGGGAGTCATCGGGGAGATAGGATGCTCCTGGCCCCTTACCGATAACGAGAGGAAGTCTCTAATGGCGGCGGCCCGGGCCCAGAGGCTCACGGGGGCGCCCCTGCTGATTCACCCGGGCCGGAATCCCCAGGCGCCGCTGGCGATAATGGAGATCGTCAAGGAGGCCGGTGGGGTAGCCCGGCGCACCCTGATGAGCCACATCGACCGCACCATCTTTGATTTCGAGACCCTGGACCAGCTGGCGGAGACGGGCTGCTACATCGAATACGACCTCTTCGGGTCGGAATCCACCCACTACCCCCTCTCTCCCATCGACATGCCCAACGATGGGAAGCGGCTGGACTACATCCTGCACCTGCGGGATACGGGCCGCCTGGACCAGGTGCTTATGGCCCACGACATATGCTACAAGACCCGTCTCACCAGGTACGGAGGCCACGGGTACGCCCATATCCTGGAGAACGTGGTACCCATCATGCGGCGCAAGGGCCTGAGCCCCGAGGATATAAACCGTATACTCGTCGATAACACTGCTCGGGCCCTTGCCTTCGACTAGGAATATTCAAGAAAGGTACACTCTGTTGTAGATTGGTACGAAAATAGACCGCTCATCCTGAGCCCGCCTGTCCTGAGCTCCGTCGAAGGGTCGAAGGGCGAGCGGGGCTCATACCGTTCATGGTTCGACTGGCTCACCACGAACGGATAAGCAATTTTCATTCTCGGTAGTGTCGATGGCAACATGATCGATTCTGTTGTAGATAAGGAGGACAAGCAATGCCCAACTACATAGTCCTGGGGAACTATACGGAGCAGGGGGTGAGGGACGTCAAGGGGGCCCCGGGCCGCATGGAGAAGGCCGGCCGGCTGGTGGAGTCCCTGGGGGGGAAGATCAAGGACATCTATTTCACCTTCGGCCAGTACGATTTCGTTGGGATATTCGAGTTTCCCAATGACGACGTCATGCTGGCCTTTGCTATGCAGGTGGGCAGGGAGGGTAACATACGGTTCACCACCCTCAAGGCGACGCCCAAGGATGATGTGGTAAAGATCATCAACGGCTTGTCTTAGGCCCGGCCTTGCCACTGTGTGGAGTATTGACGAGACCCGTGGCTGAATGATAAGATTTGGGTGATTTAAAAAGGCATTTCGGTGGTTATAGCGAGGTGGCCCCACCCGTTCCCATTCCGAACACGGAAGTGAAACACCTCAGCGCCGACGATACTAGGGGGGCAACTCCCTGTGGAAAATAGGTCGCCGCCGGGTGCCTTTTTTAATTCAATCTACTATTTTACCGTCTTTATCCATACCTAACCAGAAACGCTGGCGGGGTTGCATACAATACTGACGAAGGGATAGCTCAGGTATGTATCCGTCTTTTCCGAATCCATCAATACAGATGGAAGCCTCATGACCACATCCGCTGACCCGTTCGAGGCCCGAACGACCCTGGACTCCGGCTCGGGCCCCGTCGCCTACTACAGCCTGGAACGGCTGGGGAGCGAGCTGGGCGTCCGGCTATCCCAGCTGCCCTATACCATACGGATCCTCCTGGAGAACGCCCTGCGTCATTGCGGGCAGGGGACGGTCACTGAGGACGAGGTGAGGGCCATTGCGGGATGGAGCCCGGAGGAGCCGGTCGGTCGGGATATACCCTTCATGCCGGGCCGGGTGCTGATGCAGGACTTCACCGGCGTCCCGGCCATCGTGGACATGGCCGCCATGCGCGCCGAGGTGCATCGACTGGGCGGAGACCCGAGCAAAATAAACCCCCTGGTCCCTATCGATCTGGTTATCGACCATTCGGTTCAGGTGGATCTGGCCGGGACCCCCAAAGCCCTGGCCCGAAACGTGGAGATGGAGTATCAGCGAAACGGGGAGCGCTACGCCTTTCTCCGATGGGCCCAGGGGGCCTTCGATAACCTGAGGGTGGTCCCCCCGGGGGCCGGGATAGTGCACCAGGTGAACCTGGAATACCTGGCAAGCGTTGTATCTGTGCGAGAAGCTGGCGGAGAGCGGGTCGCCTTCCCTGATACCTTAGTAGGTACCGACTCACACACCACCATGATAAACGGCCTTAGCGTCCTGGGCTGGGGGGTCGGGGGAATCGAGGCCGAGGCGGTGCTCCTGGGCCAGCCCTATTACATGCTGCTGCCCCAGGTTGTTGGATTCCGTCTCACCGGCGCGCTGGTGGAGGGCTCCACGGCGACGGACCTGGTGCTCACCATTACCCAGATGCTACGGCGAAGTGGGGTGGTGGGGAAGTTCGTGGAGTTCTGCGGCCCGGGCCTGTCCAGCCTGTCCCTGCCCGATAGGGCCACCATCGCCAACATGTCGCCCGAGTACGGGGCTACCGTCGGGTTCTTCCCCACCGATGAGGAGACCCTGGCTTATCTCAGGGGCACGGGCCGGGATTCCGAGCAGGTGGACCTGGTGGAACGGTACGCCAGGGCCCAGGGCCTCTTCCGCACCGATTCGACCCCCGAGCCCCGGTTCTCGGGCCTGCTGGAGCTGGACATGTCCACCGTGGAGCCGAGCCTTGCAGGCCCGAAAAGGCCCCAGGACAAAGTGCTTATGCGGGAGATGAAGGAGGCGTTCCACACGGCTCTGGGGGAGGTCTATGGCAAGTCCTTTTCCCAATCTGGTGGCCCTGGAGGGGCTGCTGCCGAGAGAGAGCCGGCTCCCTCTGTGACCCTGGATGGCGGTGAGGTAACGCTTAGACACGGCTCGGTGGTCATCGCGGCCATTACCAGCTGTACCAACACCTCCAACCCGTCGGTGATGATAGGCGCGGGCCTCCTGGCCCGAAATGCGACGGAGCGAGGCCTCAGGACCAGGTCCTGGGTGAAGGCGAGTATGGCGCCGGGCTCCAGGGTGGTGGAGGACTATCTGAAGGCCGCGGGCCTGCTGCCCCATCTGGAAGAGCTCCGTTTTCACATAGTGGGCTACGGATGCACCACCTGTATAGGCAATAGTGGCCCCCTGGCAGAGCCCATCGCCGAGGCGGTGACCGAGCACGACCTGATCGCGGCCTCGGTCCTCAGCGGCAACCGCAACTTCGAAGGCAGGGTGCATCCCCAGGTCAAGGCCAACTACCTGGCATCTCCAATGCTGGTGGTGGCCTATGCCCTGGCAGGCCGGGTAGACATCGACCTGGATAACGATCCGTTGGGCGTCGATTCCGAGGACCGCCCGGTGTACCTGCGGGATATCTGGCCCTCCCATGAGGAAATCAGCCGAACGGTGACCCAGTCCCTTAAGCCGGAGATGTTCGCGGAACGGTATAGCAATGTCTTTGATGGTAACGAGATGTGGAACGCGATATCCGGTCAGGATGCGGATCTCTATGGTTGGAATCCGGCCAGCACGTATATAAAGGAGCCCCCGTTCTTCAAGAACCTCGCACCGGAAGCGTCACCGATCACGGATATCGAGGGGGCCCGCGTAGTCGTCGTTCTCGGTGATTCGG
>JADFJI010000104.1 GCA_022566235.1 Chloroflexota bacterium | reverse complement strand
TATCGGTAACTGATTTCGGCCAGTGGGGCCCCTACAGGGACTACAAGGCCAACGAGCTCATACACTTCGCCATCAGCGGGCTGCTGTATCCCACGGGCTTTCCCGAGCGAGAGCCGATCCAGTCCGGGGGCTTCCTTCCCCAGTACAAGGCGGGGCTGGTGGGGGCCGTCGGCGTCCTGGCGGCGCTTCAATGGCGAGACAGGACGGGCCGGGGCCAGCACCTGGATGTGTCGGCCCTGGAGGTGGCGGCCGACTTCCTGGAGACCACCCTGATCTTCTATTCCTACCAGGGGATAGTGCGGAAGAGGACTGGAAGCACCCTGACGCCCCCGACCCCGATGTGCGACATGTATCAGTGCAGGGACGGCTACATGATCCTCACGGTGGTGACTCAGCAGCAGTTCCAGTCCCTGTGCGAGATGATGGGACGCGCCGACTTTCTGGATGACCCGGAGATGAGCAAACCCAGGGCCCTTAGCGATGCGAGTAAGACCCGTCTATGGGACGCCATTCGATCATGGTTCCGGGAGCAGAGCATAGACGAGGCCTTCGAGCTGTGCCAGCTGCTGCGGGTTCCCTCGGCCAAGGTGATGAGCCCCGGGGACATGCTCCAAGACCCCCACCTGGTGGAGCGGGAGTTCTTCAAAAGGGTGGACCACCCCCATACCGGGCCCGTCCAGTATCCGACCACGGGTCTCAGGACGGGCCGGACTCCCCTCAAGCCCAGGCCTGCGCCCCTCCTTGGACAGTCCAACGATGAGGTGTACTGCCACAGGCTCGGCTTCTCCAGCGGCGAGATGGAGCGGCTGGGGGCCGCGGGCGTGATATAGTCGGGAGTCAACAACTATGACACCACGAGCCCTTGATGGTATAAGGGTGATAGACCTGACCAGGTACTGGGCCGGGCCCTTCGGCACTCAGCTCCTGGGGGCCATGGGCGCCGAGGTGATCAGGGTGGAGTCGGCGGACCACATTGACCCCGTCAGATATATGTTCCCTCCAAATGGCGATCCGGGGGAGAAACCCTATGACCGCGGAGCGTACTTTCACATGGGCAACAGGAACAAGGACAGCGTAGTCCTGGACCTCCAGGATGACCGGGGCCGGGAGCTGCTCCTGGATCTGGTGTCCATATCAGACGTAGTGATAGAGAACTTCAGCGCCAGGGTGATGGGGAACCTGGGCCTGGAATACGAGACGTTGAGGCGGGCCAGGCCGGACATCATCGCCTTAAGCATGCCCAGCTTCGGGGGCGAGGGGCCTTACAGGGACTACGTGTGCTTCGGCGAGGCCCTGGAGGCGATGACCGGGCTTTCCCACCTGACCGGCTACCCGGACGGGCCGCCGATGAGGTCCTCGGGGGCCTTTACCGACCCCGCCTCGGGCCTGTGGGCCGTCTACGCTATCCTCGCCGCCCTGCAGCATCGAAACCGGACCGGCCACGGGTGCTATGTGAGCATGTCTCAGCAGGAGGGGTACATTACCCTGATGGGGGACATGGTTATGGATTTCACCATGAACGGACGGGTCCGGTCACGGATGGGCAACCGGCATCCCTCCAGGACGCCCCAGGGCGTGTACCCGTGCAAGGGCGATGACCGGTGGGTCGGGATATCTGTGGAGACGGACGAGGAGTGGCAGGCCCTGTGCCGGGTCATGGGGCATCCGGGCCTTGCCCGGGACCCCCGCTTCAAACACCTTCTTGGACGCATCGGGCATCATGACGAGCTGGACGACATCATAAGAGAGTGGACCTCAGGACTGGACCATTACCGGGTGATGAAGCTGTTGCAGGGAGCGGGGGTTGCCAGCGGGGCGGTGCTGACCGGCGAGGAGGTCTTCGCCGATCCTCACTTCGTGAACAGGGGCTTCTTCGAGGAGTCGGACCACCCGAATGTGGGCAGGCTCCCTCACTTTGGAATCCCCGTAAAGCTCTCGGAGACTCCCGGAGGGACCCTGTCCCCGGCCCCCCTGTTCGGCCAGCACAACCGTCGGGTCTTCGGCGAGGTGCTGGGGCTGTCGGACAATGAATACGAGGCTTTGCTGGCCGCAGGGGTCACCGCCGAGGAGCCGGCCTTCTCTGGGGACGATGAAGAGGGTGCTATCTGAGAGGGGGGGTTCGAGTCATGGATTCCAGCAGACTTGACCAGCAGGCGGCCATAGTGACCGGGGCCGCTCAGGGTATCGGCAGAGGGATCGCCCTGGTGCTGGCCGAGGCCGGGGTGAAGATCGCCATCGGTGACATCCAGTCGTCCGACGGCACGGTGGAAGAGATACGCTCCGCCGGCGGACAGGCAGTGAGCATGATAATGGACACCAGCAGGCCGGATGACGCCAGGGCCCTGGTAGACCTGGCCCTGAAGGAGTACGGACGCTTGGACTTACTGGTGAACAACGCTGGCATAGATGCTCCCAGGGGCAACGCCTGGGACCTTCCCGACGAGGAGTGGCAGCGGGTGATAGACGTGAATCTGAGCGGGGTGTTCTACTGCTCCAGGGCCGCCCTGCAACCGATGCTTGAGGCCGGCAGGGGCTGTATCGTCAACATAAGCTCTCAGGCGGCGCGAGTAGGAGAGAAGGGGATGTCGCCGGCGTACAATGCCAGCAAAGCGGCGATACTGGGCCTGACCATGGCGTTCTCGGCTCAGGTGGCGGAGAAAGGTGTAAGGGTTGTGGCTATAATGCCTGGAGCAGTAGAGTCCCGGGACTTTGGCTGGTCGGTGGAGAAACGGGAGGCGATGGTTAGGGAATACCCCCTGGGCCTGGGTACGCCCAGGGACGTGGGAGAGACGGTGCGGCACCTGGCAAGCCCCGGTGCCCGGTGGGTGTCAGGAACGGCTATACAGCTTACCGGTGGATATCAGAGGGGATCATCATGGTACTGATTTACGAAAAGAGAGACAAGATCGCCTACATCACCATCAATCGCCCCGAGAGGATGAACGCCATGAACGCCGAGACCTTCGGCAAGCTGGCGGAGGTGATCCGGGATGTAGATAGGGACCCCGATGTGTGGGTCGCCATCGTGACGGGCACCGGCGACAAGGCCTTCACCAGCGGCGCCGATCTGAAGGAGTATATAACCCGCCAGATCGAGGGGCCGGGGCAGCAATACACTATGTACGAGCATTACAATCAGCTTCCTTCCAACAAGCCCTTCATCGCGGCCATCAACGGCTATTGTCTGGCCGGGGGCCTGGAGCTGGCCCTCTCCTGCGACATACGGATCGCCTCGGAGAACGCCTCCTTTGGCTGTCCGGAGGTCCGGTGGGGGGTGCTCCACGGGTACGGGGCCCTTCGCCTGCCCCGGATGATCCCTATGGCCGAGGCCATGGAGATGCTCCTGACGGGAGACTTCATCGATGCCCAGAGGGCCCTGCGGATAGGGCTGGTGAGCCGCGTGGTGCCCCTGGACCAGCTCATGCCCACCGCGGAGGCCATAGCCAGGAGGATCTGCGAGAACGCGCCCCTCTCGGTCCGGGTGACCAAGGAGCTGGTGTACCGGGGGGCCAATATGCCCCACAATGAAGGGGTGCACCTGGTGCATTCCATGATGTCCTCCCTCTACTCCACGGAAGACAGCAAGGAGGGGCCCCGGGCCTTTAACGAGAAGCGGAAGCCGGTGTACCGGGCCCGCTGACCCTCGCCGCCCATCTGGAACGGTAATGAAAAAGAATTGTGTCCCGACGCCGATCGGGGCATGTCGAGACCAGAGGGTTGGGGGTGAGGAGGCCAATCCTTCCCCCCACTGGGGGGAAGGCGAGGATGGGGGTGTGCCAAATCCCAAATTTATCCCCATTCCAGAAAAGGCCTGCTGCCCTTACCTTTTACCCATGAGTTCGTTCTCTATATAGGATCAACGCGACCGAAAAGAGTGGGCCGGCAAGGGACATTGTACACTAGACATAACCATGATAACGTGTTAAACTGACGCCTAGCCCGGCATTAGAACTTGGATAAGATTAGAATAATCTAAGAGTAAGAGAGAGTTCAATCAAACCTAACAACAGCTTGCTGGCAATGGGATTTGATGATCGAGTACAGGAGAAATAGACATGTCTTGGGGTCGACTTATATACAACGCATGCTCCAGGTGCAGGGGCACTATGGTTAGGGATCGAGACAGATTCGGGACCTATTTGCAGTGCCTCCAGTGCGCCCATGTAGTAGACCTGATAGCGGTGCCCCTGACCACGGAAAAGGAGCCGATAGCCAGAATGAAGAAGAGGACCGGCACCAAAATACCGGAATTTGACCCTGAATCGGTTGGCACCTCTTGATGGAATCTAAGTTTTCTGGCACAATCAGGCTAACCACATTGGAACAGCGAGGTGAAACAGGTCAGGTTAGCTAGATATAGATGAGCTAGAGAACAGCTCCCTCCCGGCAAAGAGGGTATCCATTTAAGCGAAGGCCGGGGCGAGCTAAAAGCGTAAATCAAGGAAAGTAGGTGGCGGTCTACTGCCCCTACTTTCCTTTTTATTTTGTCCTGTCCCGACGCCCGGGACCTGAAAACGTGCCTGGTATGCTTGAGCAAACCCGAGAGTTCCTCAACCCATCCCCCTCTTTGGCAGATGATATAAAAAGCTGTCTGGAGCGGGGCGCGTTGAGCGATGCGGTCTCCTCGCTGACGACCCTTCACCCTTCGGACCAGGTTTCAGTCCTGCTGCAACTAGACCAGGATATGCGAACGTTGCTCTACTCGGGCCTGACCCACGAGGCCGCTGGGAAGCTGCTAGACCACATGGACGCCGATGATGGGGCCGATCTGATCCGGAGGGCTGATCCCGTACTCATGGCCCTGTGGTTGGACAAGACCGGCGCTGCCACGGCAGCACAGGTCCTGCGGCGGCTCCCCATTCCTGTGGCCAAAGAGGTCATCGAGGCCATGTCCCAGGCCGACACCGTTGTCCAGTTGCTGGAGCATGGAGACGATACGGCCGGCGGCATCATGACCCCGGAGCTGGTGGCCTTCAAAGAGTGGACTTCGGCGGCCGAGGCCCTGGCTTGGCTGCGAAACTCCCACCCCGACCCCAAAACCATGGACAGGCTTTTCGTGGTGGACATGTGGAACCGTCTGACCGGTGTTGTGGCCATCAGCGACCTGGTCGTGGCAGAGCCAGGTGCACCCCTTCGGGAGCTGATGGACCCGGAAGTCGTATATGTTGCGCCGGGTACCGGCCAGGACGAGTGCGCCAGGCTGATGAGACGATACGATCTCCCCAGCCTCCCGGTAACTGATGAGTCCGGTACCCTTCTGGGGGCGATTCTCCTGAGAGAAGTGATGGGTGCGGTGGAGAGTAAGGCCGCCAAGGATATGTATCGCCTGGCGGGACTCAGCGAGCCGGAGCGGATCATGACACCCCTGGCGGCCTCAGTAAGAAACCGACTTCCCTGGCTTCTGTTGAACCTGGTCACCGTGGGCATGGGGGCGGTGGTCATCAGCCTCTTCGAATCGACCATAGCAAAGATCGTAATTGCCGCGGCCTTCATACCCGTGGTCGCCAGCCAGGGAGGTGTGGGGGGGGCTCAAACCATAACCCTGATGGTGCGAGGCCTGGCCCTGGGAGACATAGAATTTAGCGATTTCAGGAAGGCGCTGACCAAAGAACTGGCCCTGGGACTGGTAAACGGGCTGGTCCTGGGCCTTGTCGTCGGCCTGGTGGTCCTGACCTGGAAGGGGAGCGTGGTACTGGGCCTCGCCCTGGGACTGGCGATGTTGGGGAACATGGTGTTGGCGGGGGTGAGCGGGGTGTTCGTGCCCCTTGGCCTCAGGCTTTTCAGGATTGATCCGGCCCTGGCCTCCATGGTGTTCGTAAGCACCATTACCGATGTGTGCGGGTTCCTCTTCTTCCTGGGCCTCGTGGCGCTCCTGTTGCCACTGCTTTCATAAGCGGGGCAGCAGAGACCTTAAGGCAGTACTCACCTACGTGGAAGGAGTTCAGGGTGACGGCTGACCAAACCCGGAAAGCGGCGTCACTTCGCTATCTTGATGTCGGTGCCTTCCACCTTGACCTGGTAGGTGGAGACCTCCTCCTGGGGCGGGAGGCCCAGCACCTTACCGGATTTAACATCGAATTCACCACCGTGCCAGGGACAGATGACGGTGGCGCCTTCCAGGTCTCCTTCGTCCAAGGGGCCCCCGGCATGAGTGCACTCGGCGTCGAAGGCGTAGAACTCGCCATTCACGTTGGCAATGGCCACCCCCTCATCAGCGAGTTCCACCAGGATGATCGATCCCGGGGGCACATCTGTGGTCTGAGCTACCGTCACGAATTCAGCCATCTGGGTCCTCTCATAGCGATATTGATTTAGGTATTCGTATCAGGGATATAAAAAGTCCCCTGATTAAAGGGGCTTCACCCGGGCATCTGCTCGATCAATGATAGCGGGATCAGTTTCCCTGGATGAAGAACTTGCAATCATGAGCGCCGTTAATGACCGAGCTTTCCAGCGTGACCTCGGCGGAGAGGGCTTTCCTGAGAAAGGCCATCTCCATGCCGCAGATTTCGGGAGAGTGTTCAGCCACGTGAAGATATGGACAATTATGGGCGGTGAGGACGTATTTATCGCCTTGCTTCTCCCAGGTGGCCAGGGAGCCGTTCTGGTTCATGACCCGTGAGGCCTGCTCCACCTTACTCGCCATATCCCGGGCCCCGAATTTGTCGGCATTGGCCTCGGCCATCTCCTCACCTATCCGTTCGATGACCTGTATGACGGAACGATCGCCGTGGAGCTTCCTCACGTTATCGAGGATGTTGCAGGCAAGACCGTCGTAATCCTTGGGGAAGAGGTCTTGGGCCTCGTCGGTGAGAGAGTAGAGTATGCTGGGACGGCCCGCTCGGCCGGTTCGGTGTTCGGAGCCTCTGAGGAGACGGTCTCTTTCCAGCACGTTGACGTGTGCCCTGACGGTGACCGGCATCACCTCCAGAATCTCTCCAAGCTGGTCGACGCTCATGGGGCCGCTGAGCTTGATACTGTCCAGAATTTGTCGCCTGGTCCGTTGCATTTCAACGCTTCAATCTTACAGTTCTATAGCTGGCAGGCGCTAGCTCTTTGCTGTCTATAAGGATAGTAGAACCGCGAGCCTACAATACATAATATTACACGTTACCAATTGCAAGTCAATCCAGCTTTATGCAGAAGTCAGCAAGATGCAGAGAGCGAGGAAGGACATAGCCATCAAAACAGAGTAGAGACCAGAGGATCAGGCAGGAGCCAATTCAGGAGCTTTTTTTGGAATGTACTTAGGGAAATATTCAAGGGAAGGACGAACCATCGGAATAAGCAACGCTGCCTGGCCTGCTACCTTTTCGGAAGGAAGCTTTAC
>JADFJI010000103.1 GCA_022566235.1 Chloroflexota bacterium | reverse complement strand
CTTGGGGAGCAGCGGATCAGCTACGAGAACATCGACATCGAGCAAGATCCCGAGGGTGAGAAAAAGATACGGGAGCTTCAGAATGGGGGAAGCACCGTCCCCACTGTCCTCTTCCAAGACGGCACCTTCATCGTCAATCCATCCGTCCAGGAGATGGCGAAGAAGCTGGACCTCACCATCAAGGCTGAGGATACCTTCTACGATCTGATAATTATTGGGGGTGGACCCGCGGGGCTGATGTCGGCCATCTATACAGCCAGGGAAGATATCTCCACCCTGGTCATCGACCGCGCAGCCCTGGGGGGACAGGCAGGGATCACGGAGAAGCTGGATAATTTCCCAGCCTTCCACGAGGGCATCGGGGGGCCGGAGCTCGCCGACCGCCTGGGCAAACAGGCCAAGCGATTCGGGGCTGAGACCCTGGTGGCCCAGGAGGTCCAATCGGTCACAACCCAGAACGGCTACAAGATGGTGACTACCTCCCTGGGAGACGAGTACTGCGCTCGGGCCCTGATCCTGTGCCCCGGGTCTACCTACAGGAGGCTCGGTGTCCCTGGCGAGGAGGCCTTCATAGGGTCAGGTGTCCACTTCTGCGCCACCTGCGACGGCCCCTTCTACCAGGACCAGGAGCTGGTGGTGGTGGGAGGAGGTAACAGCGGACTGCAGGAGGGCATCTTCCTGACCAAATTCGCCAGCAAGGTGACCATAGTGGAGATCGCCGAGAAGCTGGCGGCCAGCCGCATCCTCCAGGACCGGGCGTATTCAGACCCCAAGATCGAGGTGTTTACCGGCACCTCGGTACAGGAATTCAAGGGAAACCACCGTCTAAAATCCGTAGTGTTGAAGGATGCCCAGAGCGGCAAGACAAGGGAGATCCATCCTGCCGGAGTGTTCATTTTCATCGGCATGGTTCCCAACACTGCGTTCTTGAAAGACGCAGTGGATCTGGACAGGTGGGGTTATATCAAGACCTCGGCAACCCTGGAGACCAGCGTGCCCGGAGTGTTCGCCGCAGGGGACGCCCGACTGGGGAGCACCAAGCAGGTGGCGGCGGCCGTAGGGGAAGGGGCCACGGCAGCGCTCATGGTCCGACACTTCCTGGATACCCACAGATCCCGCTGAAGGGCCGTGACGGCCCATAGATGGGTGAGGGCTAGGACCCAAAGGCCCTTGATTTCGCTACTTCTGGTCGCGATACTCCTTGCGGAGTATCTGCGCTGCGCAGGCCATATTTCGGAGCTTCCCATACGCTTCATCGAGGGGAATCTCCATGTCGCTGCCGGGCGCGAAGCCGCAGTCGGGTTGCATTAGGACCCTGCTGGGGGAGACGAAGTCCAGGGCCTTCCTGACCCGGGCCGCGATAGTCTCCGGGTCCTCGATATCGGGGGCCCGGCAGTCGATGCATCCAACCCCGATCTGGACTTCTTCGGAAAGCTCCGCCAGCACATCCATCTCCCCGGCTTTGGGCATGGCGAACTCCATCAGGACCAGGTGAAACCGAAGCTTCTTTAACGCAGGCAATACAGCCTCATATCCCCCCTCCCCGAACCATCCGGACCGGCCCTTGTAGCGACGGCAAAGGTGAAGGGCCAGTTGGACACCATCTACCCCCTGGGCGATACGGTTCAGAGCGTCCACGGCGTAGTCCATCTCTCCCTGGGGGTCCTGGTACCGGGCCCTTATTCCCGGGTCCACCATGCAGCAGAGCTGGGTGTCGTCAAACTGCGCGATGTCTACCCCTGCGTCCCTCAAAAGTATCAGCTCCCGGCGCAGTATGGGTATCAGGGCCTCGGTGAAGGCCCTCCTGGTGGGATAGGCCCCCGCGGAGAGATTGGGGTCCCACAAGCGCTCTCCCAGCAGAAAGGGCGAAGGCATGGCGACCTTGGTCCCGCGCCGGGTGTGGGCCTTCAGGAACCGGGCCTCCCGGGCAAACAGGCCTTCCCGAAAAGGAGCTATCGTATCGACGACCACCGGCACCCTCATAACCTCACCCAGGGTCTCCCTGGTGACGTACCGGAACCCGTGGCACAGGTCTGCGATGCTGTCGGAGTAGGAGACCCGCCTCCACTCACCATCGGAGACTATGTCGATCCCCGCCTGTTCTTGGACCTGGATCACAAAGGGGACAGCCCCGTCCATCATCTCCTGAAATGCATCGAAGGAAAGCCGGCCCGAAGCCCGGGCCTGCACCAGGTCCTTAACGTACTGGGGCCTGGGCATGGACCCGACGACTGTGGTGGGGAACAGCAAGTCCTGGTTCATGATCTATTCTCGATGAGGCGTATGTTTCGGGTAGACGTGATAAGGTTATCATACGACATGAGGTAGAATGGGCTGAGGAGTCTCTAGGAAAGGGGAGCAATAGCCATGAAAGCAGACCTGCTGGCCGCCAAGAGCAGAGGGTATCGGATGTGGGAGAGGTCCTATGTCGTTATCATAATCAGCTTCGTAGCCCTCACTAGTATCTCCCTGGGATACGGCCTCTGGGCCGCCTTTCAGTTTTCCGACTCGAACGCGCCCACAGACCTGGCCCGGTTGATAACAAGCGGCTTCCTATTCATCTTCTCGGGGCTAGCCGCCGTCGCCATGTGGCTGCGACTGATAAACGTTCAGGATAATCGCTGGGTAATCTCACAGATCACTGAGCTTCTGGAGTCCAGGGAATAGGAGAGCATATTGATATTCGAGGACGTTCGGACCTTTTTCGAGAGCAACTTCGATGCGGTAGTCACGACCCTCCGAAAAGACGGGGCGACACAGGCTAGCGTTGTGAAGGCAGGGGCCTATGAGGATGGGGTCGTCTTCGTGGCGATAGGAAGCTCGGCGAAGCTGAAGAACCTGGCCCGGGACCCCCGCTGCACGGTGCTTACCGTGAGCCCCGATTGGGGTAGGTGGTGCGTGGTGGAGGGTACCGTCACCATCCGGGACTGGGACAACACCGACCATGAGAAGCTGCGCCTGGAGCTGAGGGAGGCTTTCAAGGCCTGCGGCGGCGACCACGACAACTGGGACGAGTACGACAGGGTGATGAGGGAAGACCGGCGGGCCATAGTGGTAGTGAAGCCCTACCACGTCTACGGCCAGAGGGTTTAGAGGCAGCCCTTTCTCCCTTGGACCCCTTTAGGAACCACCATTCGATGTCGTAAACAGGGCAGCCCCGGCCCTAAAGCGACTCCAGGACAGAGAGGGCGCCGGGGACCACCTCTATGGTGGCCGGGGTCCGGGCGACCCGCTCACCGTCGGCCCATATCCACATCGGCTCCTCGGTTTCGATGCTTAAGGTACGGACCTGGTGAAGGGAAACGGCGGAGTGGTTCACGTGGCTGCCGTTGAAGATTCTTGGCAGCATCCTCAGGACATCCCGCCTGGAAACGGACCGCACCAGACACAGGTCCAGCAACCCATCGTCCACCAGTGCGCCGGGGGCTATCATCAGCCTGCCGCCGTAGTTGGGGGTGTTGCCCGTGGCGGCCAGAAACACAGGCCCCTCGAAGTCCAGGGAGTCGCCCCGCAGGCACACCCTTATGTCTCGGTACCGCACAAGCTGAACGAAGACCCCGTACAGGTAGGCCGGGGTGCCGGCTAGAAAGCGCGGGGCCCGGCCATCGGCAATGTACTGGCTTACGGCGCTATCGAAGCCGAGGGTTGCCACTGTTGCGTAGTACCTGGTCCCGACCCGGCCCAGGTCGATTTTTCGTGCCTTTCCATAGAGCACGGCGTCGACTATCCGCCGGGGTTCCTTGGGGAGGTCTAGGCAGGCCCTGAAATCGTTGCAGCGGCCGGCAGGTATAAGCCCAAGGGTTACTTCTTCCGGATGAGGCGTACCCGAGAACAGCCCGTTTATTGCCTCGTGGAGAGTCCCATCACCACCGCAGATTAGAAGGCCGCGGACGCCCTTCTCCAGCGCGTGGACGGCCAACTGCTCAGCATCGCCCTGGCGGGTAGTCCACTCCAGGTCCACATCCACCCCGGCCCTCGCCAGCAACTCGGCCACCCGGGAGGCCATCCTCCTGCCCTTACCCCGCCCCGAGACCGGATTAGCAATGATGGACCACCGCTGCCCTTTGACCATCGGCTATTCCACGTCGCACAGGAAGATGGGGGGAAAGTGATACATAGTGACCTGGGGATTAGCTCCCACCGTGTCCTTGGCCATCTCCAGCGCGGTGCCCAGGTCGGGCGCGGTCTCGTAACCCAGCCGGTCGGCCACCTTCTTGTCCCTGGCCCCGACCACGATCACCTTGCCAAGGTGCTCCTGGCCGTAGCAAGCCCAGTACCACATGTAGAAGGGGTGTACCCCGTGGTAGGCATAGGACTCCCGGAACAGGCGGATGTAGTTCTCGTTGTGGGCAAAGGACTCCTCGAAACCCTTCTCGATCTCACCCGGGTCCCTGGTCTCGGGGAGGACCTGGTTGTAGAAATCGAGGTAGGATGGATGGTGCACGGTATTGAACCGCTCCTCCAGCGGGTGAGTGAAGATGAGCACGCCGCCCCTTCTAACCAGGGGCTTCCCCCGGTACATGTTGAATGTGTATCCCACGGCCAGGGAGTGGACTAGGACCGGGTTCATTATGGAGTTCACATTGTACGGCCCCAGGTATGGAAGCCCGAAAAGCACCACGTCGGCCTGGCCCTGCACAGGCACGGCCTGCTGCCGGAATACGGCATCGAGAATCCGGTCATGCACCGGGTCAGTGTTCCCGGCGGCGATGTCCAGGAGGCCATACGGCGCCTTGATGTGCTGAAATATGGACCAGCGCAGACGGAAGGGCATCAGGGGCAGGGCCCGACGGTTGACCCCGAAAACAACCCGATCCCTGAGGCCCCATGCGCTTTCGGGCTTCTGCAGGTAGCCCAGCATCGATGGGAAAGTGCTGCTATCTAGGGCCATCTCTATCTTGAACACTTTCAGGTTCTCCTCGACCACCGCTCCCATGGCCTTGCAGGAGTCGTGCAGGGCAGACCTGGTGGGGTCCATGTAGGACTCGCAGTGCATCAGGGTATGCACGTTGTGATGCCGGCGGATGGTGCGGTAGCTCACCAGTCCCGTGTTGATGGACTTGTGGCCCCCGTCCATGGAGGAGAGATTGATAGTGACGTATATCAGCAGGTCGGAATCCGCCACCCGGCGAGAGGTCTCCACCTCATCACCATGGGGCGTCTGGCCCAGGAGCACCAGGTTCTCCTTGTCCTCAGGGTCGAAGTTGTACAGCCTATCCGGTTGGAAGGCTTTAAATACCTTCCGACCGAGGACCCCCCTGAGCTCCGAGGGCGTCATGCGCCGATGCAGGCCCAGGGCCGCGACGAGATGGATGTCATCGACACCCCCTTCAGCCAACTTCTCAAGGACCTTTTCGATGACCCTCTGCCTCAGGTCGGGTCGCTGCATCGGGGGAAGGGGAAGGGATATGTCATCGAAGGCGATGGTCACCTTCATTCCCGGACGTATTAGGGCCGACAGGGGATCGCACCCCAGGGGGTTGTCCAGGGCATTCTCGATGGCCCCGTCCACATCATCGATAGACGGCAGTGGAGGAGGCGGGTAGATGACCCGGGTTCCAACGGGAAGGGACTCGTAGAGAAACCCCTCCCCATAGTGAAAGAGATATCGCTTACTGGGTGAGTCCACATAGGTCACCAGGCTCGCCTTGTCGAAGTCCATGGCCCTGGTCCCTGCTTCTGTCATCGGGTCTCCTTACCGTCGGGTCGTATCTTTATCCGGGGGCCCCGTTCTGCAGATCGAAGACGGTCTTCACACCACCGAGCCGTCCCGCCCGCAGGGCCGTGTCTATTGCCTCTCGATACCTGTGAAGAGGGAATCTATGCCTGACCAGCCCCGCCAGGCTATTACTTAGCCCATTCCTGGTCATGAAATCCAGGGCCAGGTCGAAGGTCTTGACCTTCCGCCCTCGATATTTCTCCACTCCATAGGCATAGGAGCCTTTCAGGCGGAGTTGCTTGTACCAGACCGGCGTCAGGTCCGCCTTGGGGCCCGAGGGCATTCCCTGCATGACAACGGTCCCGCTCTCCGAGGCCCAGCGAGTAGCATCGTCCAGGGCCGAAGAGGTCCCTACGCACTCGAAAACCACCGGAAATCCCCCAATCACTACCGGTTTCCCGAAATCGATAGGCCTGATCTTGGCCCCTGCCACCTCGGCCAGGGAGGGGTATCCATCGGTCCCGTCCGAAACAACGTGGCGGGCCCCCAGCTCTTGGGCCAGGGCCCGCTGATGGGGATATCTGGCCATGGCGGTGATATCGCAACCCGGGACCAGAGTCCTGAGCGCGGCTATGGTAAGCAGGCCAATGGCTCCACACCCGATGACCAGGACCCTGTCCTTCCTCCTTACCCCGGCGGTCAGCACGCCGTGGAGAGCGCAGCTGAAGGGCTCGATTAGGACCGCGGCCTCGGGAGTGAAAGAATCAGGCACCCGGTAGAGCTGGCTCTCGTGGGCCACCATCTGGGCGCCCCAGCCCCCGGGCACGCTGTGGCAAAATCCCGTCTGGAGACCAACGGGGATATCCCCTTCCGCAACCCTGAGGCAGTTGGCATATCTACCCTCCGCACACGGGGGACAGGGCTCTGAAAATCCCCTGACAACACACCCCAGGGCAGGCTCGATAACCACCCTGTCCCCAGGGCCAAACCCTGTGACCTGGTCCCCGGTCTCAATGACCTCACCATACACCTCGTGGCCGGGGGTGAAGGGAAAAGAGGTGAGTGCGGATAGGTAAAGGCTACCCTTGCACCGTATGACGGCCAGGTCCGACCCGCATATTCCGCTCAATATAGTCCCGATCCTCACCCACGAAGGGCCCGGAATCTGAGGCTCCGGCACCTCTTTGAGGCTCAATAGGGTGCCCGGCCCAGTACTCCATCCAGGGAACCTGGCCGAGACCACCTTGGTCCAAAGATAGCGAGGGGCGTTTATGTTAATGACCAGAGCATTCATCGTGATTCAGAGCCAGCAGGCTTCCTAGCCGGAATTTATGGTTTCCTCGATAGGGAGCCGCTCGATGGAACTCCGCCTTCGCCACGTACGGATGCTCCATCCCCGGGCCCGGGCCAGCCGCCTCAACCGTCGGTCCGGATTGACGGCCACCGGATGGCCTACGCACTCCAAGAAGTGCCTGTCCGAGTAGCTATCGGCATAGGCGTAGCTTTTTCTCAGGTCTACGCCCATTGTGTCGGCCAAGCGCCGGGTCTCCTCAACCTTGGCCTGCCCACTTAGAGGGCCCGTAGCCAGCCGCCCGGTCAGGCGGCCGTTGAGGGACTCGGCCTCTGCCGCTGCGATCGCATCCACACTCAGCATAGAACCCAGGGGGTTGACTGTG